>PLTK01000151.1 GCA_003164415.1 Methanobacterium sp.
ATGGATTATGTTGAAATGGTAGCTGTTTGGTACGATGCTAGTGGTGCAGTTATAGATCAGGACCCATTATCTTGGAATTCAAATAATCTTGTTTCTGGACAATTATACAAAGTTAATGGAATGTCTGATCTTTATGATAAAGGCACACCAGCTAAAGTTGAGTTATACTTCTTTAATAGTCCATTTAGTGGTGGAGATTATTCAAGTGCTTTCTATAAACACACAGTAAATATTAATGGGTAAATATTTCTTACCCATTTAATTTATCCCATAAGTTTCAATCATGTAAAGAGATGTGTGTAAATTTAATCGCAAAATTTAAGGTATTTAGGTTAAATAAAAATTTATTTTATAACATTGTCAGTAATTTAGCAATGGTTTGGTTTATAATTATTAAATAGTATCCTAACAATTCTTGAAGTTTATAGGAATTCTTATGCTAAATATAGTATCTATTAAAGATTATAAGGAGGATTTTAGATTAATTCTAAAAATCCATTTTCAATAGGATTTAATAACGAAAAATTATTAATTAAAATCTTAAAAAATTTAAAGACAAGTTTAATTAAGTCTAGAAAACCTCTTGAATTAATCTTAGCTATTTTGATAATCTCTGATATAATAATGATTTCAACAGAATCCACCTTTGAAGTACCAAATCGAATATATAGCATATTCGTTTTCTATGATTTGATGATTTGCTTAATATTAATTCCTGATTTAGCTTTCGATTATGGNNTTCAGATTGTTTAGGGTTGTAAAGATCTTATCTAAATTCAAATTTTTCCTGAACTAAACATTAATTGGGACTGAAAATATATCTCATTTATTATACTATCTAAATTTTACCGATTGGACAATGATCTTAGGGATTATATTAATCATAGGGTTATTTACACTCATTATAAATCATTTAACTAACAATCTGAAAAAAGAAGATGTTATTAGTTAATATCTAATGGTAATTTAGATTAAATAATATAATTCCTTCTTTTCTTTATATAGAAATATCGATATTACAAATTAAATGACCATTTTAGCTTATAATAAATAACGAATTTAATAATCTTTTCTTTATAATTTGTCTAACATTCAAATACTTGTATAAAATAAATTATAGTTAAATGTCTTTTTAACTTTCCTTATTTTAAGAATTAAATAACAAAATTTAATAATAACATTGTAATACTAAATTTTAGTAATACTCAAATTAAATTTTGAGGAAAGTATATAAAATTATAGTTCCCAACAGAAGTTTAAATTAAAAAAGTAGATCCATCGAAGCTTTACAAATCAAGCATCTGAAGGTTATAGTTTTATGATTATCGTAACTAATTGTTTACTTTAATTAAATATCAAGGGTTTTCAAATGGCACCAAATGAAGAGATTAAAAAAATAATGCTTGATTGTAAAAGTAAAGGTCTCAATTCAAGGGAAGTTCTCCAATTAATGGAAGTACCATATGATTGTCCCGATGGTAGTTACATATTTGATTTTGGTTCTATGTCTGTTGATGAACTATCTGAATATATAGATTACATATTGAGGATGCGCTGGTATCTTTTAGATAATGAAACGCCTACAGATGGTTTATATAAACGAACAAAATCAGTTAATAATCCTCATGCTATTAGTGTAAATACCAGTCCTTTTGTCGATGTAAAATGCAGGGTTGAAGTTAACATATATTCAAGTGGAGAAAAAACTTATCTAGAAATTTCTATGCCATATAAAGAAAACTCTAAGATTGATGAATTATTTACTGTAGGGTTTGATGATTTAATATATAAATCTCAAATAAATGAGTCAAACGAAATAATTGACCAGATTAAATTTTTAAAACCATCAATTAAAGGTTATCTTATTTGTAATAAGTGTGGATCATATTATGAAGTACATGATGAAGAATCCCCTGCAGATTTTCCATATGAATGTGAGTGTGGTGGAACTTTTGAGTACATTGCCGGTCCCAAGCAACCTGAAATGAAAAGTGTGGAAAGAAAGGAAAATGCAGTTCCAACAGAGTACTTGCGTGCTCCTACAACCATGATCTTGGTAAGCTTAGCATGCTTTGGAAGTTTTATATACCATGTTGTTGCAGTAAATTTTTTAATTGGACTTTTAGGTGTACCATATGGCTTGAGTTTAATATTACTGCGTTATAGAAGACAAGAATTAGTATTAAACATGATCTCCCGACGTTCAATCTATTTTTTAGCAGCTCTTATATTTTTTGGAGCAACTTACGGATTAATTAGTGTGATCATCCAAATTAATGAAGTTACAATAATAATAGGATTCTCCATTCTCGCAGTTATTGCTGTAATTTATGGTTTAGGCATGATTTTTAAAACAGTTAGTCCAGATGATTCTCGAAATATCCTAGATCCACCGCTTTGAAAATAATTCAAATCTACGATTAATCGAAGTCAAATCATACTCTAAATGAAAATTTTCTGGTTAAAATTAATTGATAAATACAATATTATATATTATTATAATATAAAAGGTGTATTTATGTCCTATCTTCTTTGCGATCAATGTGGCGGATACTACGAACTCCAGCCGGGTGATATTCCAGAGGATTTTAATGATATATGTGAATGTGGTGGGAATTTAAAATACGTTCAGAATTTAAGTTATCAGAAAATTTGCCCTGATTGTGGAAATATAACCGATGATAATATTAAAATATGTCCAATTTGCGGTTTTAAATTTAATAAATTGTCGGTAACAAATAAAGAACGTAAATCTAGAAGTGTTGGTTATTCTCCCTTTGTTAAATCTATATTGTTTTTGATACTTGTTCCTCTCCCGTTTATAATCCTTCTTTTGTATATTTTTACAAAGTTTTCATTTTCAAATAATTATAATGGATACTTTACAGATTCTTTCTTCGTGATTTATGTAATTATATTTATTACAATATATTTTATAAAAAGGAAGAATACAGTTTTTTAAGGCTTACAAAATACTCGATCTAGTTTCGGACCTACCATAAGAACGAAAAACTGATCCAAAAGAATTAGGACTAATAATAGGCAGATTTAAGCTTTAATAATGATAGTAAATCAAAAAAGGACCCTAACTAATAACACATATCAAAAAGAATTTGGAGTGTCTAGACAAACAGCATCAAGGGATCTTAAAGAACTTGTAGAAACTGAACAAGCTTATATTATAGGTAAAGGTAGGGTCACAAAGTATAAAGCAAAATGATACTAGTGATGCATAAACCCAATTTTTGAGGCATAAATTGAGGTGTATTTCTTTGAGGCTAAAATGAGGTATAAATTCAAACAAAAATTAAATAATTACTTCGTTATAGAGAAGTTTATAAATCGTATGGTCGACTTTTGATTTAATATATAAATATACACTTATCTGACTATGAATTTAAAATTTATACTCTGTTTTGTGTTAGCTGAACTTGAATAATAAACCATGATTATAATGCCTTTTTTGTGCTTAACACGTACTTTTTAATAATTGAATAATGTTGATGATACTATCAATTTTATAAAAAAATCATTAAAAGTTTGAACTTTTAATTCGTTGAGATATTAATAAACTCAAGAAATTTTTGTCATTTGTATAAGACTAACGAATTATTAATAATCTCATAATAATTTAATATATAAATTTTACAATAATTAACCAAATTCATCTAATTTTTTTTTATTGATGATTTATTGATCATTACATCATCATTTCATATTTAATTATGCAGGCAAAAACTATTTAAAAGTCAATAATTTGTATTCCTGAATAATTATAAAGATTTAATATAAATCTTTAAATCATTTAAACATCCCAATATCATTAACTATTTTGTTTTTATCTAAAAATAAACTATTTAATTTATGATTATCAAAATAACAGTGATTAAAACAAAGTTGGATTTTATAATTAAAAAAAAGTGGAAAAGGGAAAAATTTATGTTTATTTTTTGCGTGACATTACTGATCCACCTATAACTGAGAGGATTCCAAATAATAGCCCGGCGATTGGTATGCCTGTGTGTTGCATTGGTATTGTATTTGTAGCTGCATTTAATAGTGTTTTTGTAGTATTTGGAGTTATAGGGTTAATTGGATTTGTTGTGGTTATTTGGATAATTGTTGAACCGATGTTACTCTTGATGTTAGGGTCGTATGTTTCGGTTGTTATTGTTGGTTTAATTGTGTAGTTGCCTGGTTTTAGTGCCTTAATGTTTAATATTAGTTTTGGATCTCCTACTGGTACATTGCCAATATTCCATGTTATGGTTCTTATTGTTGGGTTGTATGTGAATATACCAGTATCTGCTGTTGCTGAGACATAA
>PLTK01000166.1 GCA_003164415.1 Methanobacterium sp.
TAAACGATTTCAGTGAAAAAACTGAGACAAATGTTATTGAGTTCATTCCAAGATCCACAACTGTTACAATGTGCGAGCTTGATGGTGTTACAACTATTGAGGGTGCTCCTGAGTCTCAACAGGCCGAAGTATACAGACAATTGGCGAGAAATGTGATAGCAAACAAAAATGCATATATTCCAAAACCATTTGAAGCACAGGACTTGTCAGATTGGGCTTCTTCATGGGTTAGTAACTTAATTAAAGAGGAGAAAATAGCACAAGAAGGAATACAAAGCAATGGTGGTGGTGTATAGAAAAATAATATTTTTTTGAGATATAGTTCAATATCAAAAGTAAACCATTTAAACACTTGAAATGTGTTTAAATATATTATTTTTTTAAGTTATTTAAAGTTGAAAAAAGAAATTGTATAACATGAATCTTGAAAACATCAGTTTTCCATGTTAATTAATGTTTGTAAACAAAACTTTTATAAGTAACAGTTTATAACAATCGTTATATAACGATAGTTATATATATTTCAAAATGGTAAATTAAAATATAAGAAGGTGAAAAATATGGTTAAAATACCGGAATTAACAAGGGGAATAGCAAATGATATAACCGAAACTATAGGAAACACTCCAATAGTAAGGTTAAATAAATTGACAAAAGACTCAAAAGCAGATGTAGTTGTTAAATTAGAATCTTTCAACCCACTATCCAGTGTAAAAGACAGAATTGGTGTCGCTATGATAGAGGCAGGCGAAGAAGCCGGAGCAATCAATAAAGATACAATATTGATAGAACCCACAAGTGGAAACACAGGTATAGCACTAGCATTTGTTGCTGCAGCTCGAGGATACAAACTAATCCTTACCATGCCTGACACTATGTCAATTGAAAGAAGAAAATTGTTAGCATTATTAGGTGCCGAAATAGTTTTAACACCCGGAGCCAACGGAATGAAGGGTGCAGTTGCCAAAGCAGAGGAACTTGCAGCTGAAATACCTGGTTCAGTAATGCCTCAACAATTCAAAAATTTAGCCAATCCTAAAATCCACAGGGAAACAACAGCACCAGAAATTTGGAGAGACACAGACGGAAAAATAGACATACTTGTTTCGGGTACAGGAACAGGTGGTACTATTACCGGTGTTGGCTTAGCTCTCAAAGAACTTAAACCAGAACTTAAAGCCGTTGCAGTAGAACCTGTAACATCACCAGTACTTTCAGGTGGAAGCCCAGGACCACATAAAATACAAGGTATTGGACCGGGTTTCATTCCTGATGTACTTCAAACAGAAGTTATAGATGAGATCATACAAGTATCAGATGAAGATTCTGCAAAAACTCTACTAAGACTCGCAAGGGAAGAAGGGATACTTGCAGGTATATCATCAGGAGCAGCAACCTTCGCAGCTCTCCAACTAGCTGAGAAAGAAGAAAATGCTGGAAAACTTATTGTAGTGATTTTACCAGATACTGGCGAGAGATATCTTAGTATGGATTGGGTTTTCGAGGATATATTTAAGACAGCAGCAGAATCCTCGGATTTTACCAATTGAATAATTAAATACTATAAGTAGTAAATTAAATGAATAAATACATTGAGGCAGTAATAATAAAGTAATATCAAATTTGCATTAAAAAAAATAATTATTGCCCCTCATTTAACTTTATATATGTACAAAATGGTGATTGAATGTTTGAAAGAATAAAAGAAGACATACAAATGGTATTCTCAAGGGATCCGGCTGCTAGGAGTACTCTAGAAGTTGTTCTATGCTCTCCGGGACTTCACGCAATATGGCTTCACAGATTAGCTAACTGGTTCTGGACACGCAATCACCTATTTTGGGGACGATTTATTTCTACCATTAATAGATTTTTAACTGGTGTTGAAATACATCCCGGAGCCAAAATTGGCAAAAGAGTGTTAATTGATCATGGTATGGGTGTTGTGGTTGGTGAAACAGCTGAAATTGGAGAAGATGTTTTAATTTATCAAGGAGTTGTTTTAGGTGGTACAAGTCTTGAAAGAAAGAAACGTCATCCAACCATTGGAAACGGTGTAGTAATAGGTTCTGGAGCAAAGATAATAGGCAACATTAAAATTGGTGATTGCTGCAAAATCGGTGCAGGATCTGTTGTTCTAAAACCCGCACCACCAGGTTCTACTGTAGTTGGAATACCTGGAAGAATTGTTCAGGAAAAACGTAAATGTGCAATTGACTTAGACCATGGGCAGTTACCCGATCCTGTTGCAGAAGTTATCAGACTTATATTACAGCGCCAGGACGAACTTGAAAAGGAAATAAAAGACCTTGGAATAAGTACAGATATAGTGAAGATCAATGGTTTTCTATCTAAAAAATCAGAAATTGAAGAAATCTTCACAGAAGGGGCTGGAATTTAACCCCTTATGTTATTGTATTAATTAATAATGATAATCCTATTTTTTTTTATAAAAATAAATAATGTTATACTCATAAAAAATAATAATATGTCAATTGTTATATATGAGCTAAACAATATAATCAAATAATTATTAAATTTTTATTTACTTAAATTTATTAAAACTAAAATAAAAATTATTAAATTTGAAATAATACAAATAATCAAATTCAAAGGAAAGTGTGATTAAAATGAGACCCCCATGTGAAATAGTAGTATGGTACGTTATTCCCAGTATAAGATCAGAACTTGCTAAAGAGCTTTTAAATCTAGGCATGAAACAAAAGGAAATTTCAGAACTACTTGACATAACCCAACCAGCAGTATCGCAGTATATAAGTGATAAAAGAGGTCATGGAATAAAATTTAATGATGATGTGCAAGAGTTAATTAGAGAGTTTGCAATGGATCTTAAGGAAGGAAGACTTAATCAGAGCGGTATAATCTCAAGAATATGTGATTTGTGTCGAAAAATTAAAACAGAAGATGTAGTATGTCAGCTGCACAAAGAAAAAGACAATATACCAACTAACTGTAATGCTTGTATGGGTTCACATGCAGATCATCATCATGCCGGCCCATAGAAACCTTTTAAATTTCATATTCTGAAAAATTAATAATAAAGAAATTCATGCTTTTTTTTATGAAATTAAATTCTAAACCATAACATGTTAATCCACAGAATACTTAACTAATTTTCATCAACTATTACTCTTGATGAAAAAAGTATAAGATTCTAATAGGGGGTTTAGCATTTAATGTAAAATATCAAAATATTACCAATAAAAGGAACCTATTATGTGCGGGATAGCAGGCATTAAAACAACAAATAATGAATATAGTGTGGGCAATGACCTGTTAAAAATGTTAAATTCAATTAAACACCGAGGTCCTGATGGGTCTGGAATATTTGTCGATGGAACAACTATTCACGATAATTTACAAAATTTGACAGCACCTAATGGTTTATTTGGAATGGGCCACAACCTACTTTCAATTGTTGGAACTGAAGTTTCACAACCCATTGAAAAGCATAACCTTGTTTTAGTAGCTAATGCTGAAATATACAACTTTAAACAAATCAAAAATTGTATTGATGACAANNTTAGTGCAGTAAAAAAGTCTTTAGATTTTCTGGATGGGGATTATGCATTTGCTATTTATGATGGTAATGACTGTGTAGTTGTAAGAGATGAGCTGGGTGTTAAACCAGTCTACTATGGTCATGATGACTTAAGAGGTGTGAGTGCATATGCCTCTGAGAGAAAGGCATTATGGTCTATAGGATTAAAACACATAAATACATTATCACCAGACCATCTACTCTACAACGGCATACCCCTAAAGATTGAAAATAGACAGACTCCAAATTTAAAACTCTCAAAAAAATGTATAGATATCTATCCCAAAACCCCACTAAATGATTCAAATATGATTAATGATCAATTAGATAATATCGATAGAAAGGTAAGAATTAATTCTAAAGATAAATTAGAGCTTAAAAATGATATTAGAGAATTATTGATAGGATCTGTTGAGAAAAGGACCAGAGGACTTTCAAATGTTGGAATTATTTTTTCAGGTGGTGTGGACAGCACCATAATCGCCAAAATATCCGATGATCTAGGGGTAGATACAACTCTTTACACTGCAGGACACGAAACATCAAGTGATATAAATTTTGCAAAAAAAACAGCAACTGATATGGGTTTACCATTGAAGATCAAAACATTGGAAGTTAAAGATGTAAAAAGGTACACTGAACTTGTTTTAAATGCAATTGAAGAGTTCAATATCATGAAATTAGGGGTGGGAATTCCATCATATGTAGCATCGGAGATGGCACATTCTGATGGTGTTAAGGTTGTGATGTCTGGTCAGGGGGCCGATGAGATCTTTGCTGGCTACCATCGTTACATCCAGTCATATATTGATAATGGTGAAAATGTACAGGAAGATCTTATCGAAGACGTAAAAAACTTGTACCATGTAAATCTCCAGCGTGACGATGCTGTTACAATGGCCAACAGCGTAGAGTTAAGGGTTCCATACCTTGATCCAGAACTTGTTTATATGGTCCTTCAAGTTCCAATTAAATATAAATTGGATAATGGGAAAGAAAATCTTCGTAAATGTATTTTAAGGGAGATTGCATCGGATATTGGTGTGCCATCTGAAATTGTGAGAAGGCCTAAAAAAGCTGCACAGTATGGTTCTGGTATACATAAGATACTTGTGAAGAAGGTTTTAAGGGATGAAAACTATAAAAATAAACTTGAATCANNTAAAATGTTAGATTATTTAAATATAAATTCATATAAAAATAATACACTATTAGAGTAACGATAATATACATTATATTAGATTAATATTTATACCGAGGGTGATGTAATTTGAAGATAGAAAAAGAAGCAGAAAAAATACTGAAAAGCTTTTCAGAAGCTCTCAAGGACATCCCTGAACTTGAGGAAACACACTACATGGTGGACAATGTTAACCTTTCACGTGAAGATGTTGCAGAAGAGAAAAATCCTGAAAAAATTTTAAGAAATGCCCATACCGATGAAGAGGGTAATATCATAGCTGATAAAGCAAAATGGGTCAGATAATATGCGATTAAATCTTGTATTGGAACTTTTAGATGTTCCGGGACAGCTTTTAGATGCTTTGGATCCAATTGGAAAACTCGGTGCGAACATAGTTGCAGTTATACATCAACGTGATGTAAAAACTGAACGCGGCACTATCCCAGTCCATATAAGTATTGAAGGCGATAGAGAGACTCTTAAAAGAGTTTTAAATGCTATTGAAGAGATGGATATCCAAATAATAGAAGTTGATGGTGTTGTTAAAAAAGAAAAATTAACAACTATTTTAATTGGAAACATCGTTGATAAGGATCTTAAAGAAACCATCAAGGTTTTAAATAACATCAAGGGTGTAAGGGTTGCTGATCTGAACCTTAAGATGTCGGACAATCCTGAAGAATCAGCTTCTAGAATTGTGATTGAAGC
>PLTK01000070.1:0-9847 GCA_003164415.1 Methanobacterium sp.
ATATTATTTGCACAAAAAAATTCAATCTTAAATTTAAAGTTTAATTCATCTTTTTTTTATGAAACCGGGAAATTGAATGGGTTTAAGCCCCCAATAATCACAATAAATTTTGTGAATTGCGGGAATTTGACAAGATTTAAGTATAACAAACATAATAACTGAATTTTATGTTACTTTATACTACTAACTAATTACAGTATATGAGTAGATTAAAAAAAAATCTGAGGGGGTTTGGAGATATTTTAATACAAAATAAGGCTTTAATTAAAGAATCGAAAATTAAAAGTAATAATATACTAATGTTTGCAGCGGTAATGTTTGGTTTGTTTATTATTTTTTCATCTGGAATTGGAAATGTGTCAGCTGCTCCTGTGACTACTATTGGTACAAATGGATCATCAGGTAGTTCTGGAGTTACTGGAACATTAGTTTCATCTAATTTTGTTGCTCATAACATAAATCTGGTAAAAGCTAACGTTACCCGACCAACTGTAAATACAACAGATCCAGCACTCAACGCAGTGAATGTTCCAATAAACAAAACCATTAATATCACATTTACAAAACCTGTTAAATTAGGATCAAATCCATGGATTGAATTTAGAACTGATAAAGGAGTTAGTGTACCATTTGCTGCAACTGTAAACGGTAATGTACTTTTTATATCTCATTCTAATCTTGCATATGGTGAAAGTTATGATATTATTCTACATGGTGGTAGTGTCACAGACCTATCTGGAGTTGGAATGACTCTTTACTCAACCAACTTCACAACTATTACAAGACCCGTTGTGATAAGTTTTAATCCTAGTAACAACGCAGTTAACATTCCAACCAAGAAGGTTATACAGATTAAATTCAACAGATCAATTGAATATGGTAACAGCTCAGGGATACAATTTATAAACAGTAAAGGAATTGCAATACCATTTAATTCAACCATATCTGGCAGTACATTAAATATAACACCAACATCTCTATTTGCACACGGAACACAGTACACTATAATACTCCATACTAACAGCATAAAAGATCTGGCTGGAAATGGAATAGCAGTATGTTCAACTAAATTCACAACTATTGTGACCACAAAGACTGTTTCAGCTTATGGTGTAACCTTCAACTATCCGGCAACATGGATTACAGAAACACAGACTCAAGATGGAACAAATCTCATATTTGCTTTGAATCCTAAGGAAATTGGTGAAAATGCACCACAGGCCATTATGCAGATAATGCCAAATCCTTCAGGTATGTCAGATGCTGAAGCAATGTACTTAATTGAAACTTCAACATATCCAAGTGGTTTTAAAGTATTAGCAAAGAAAATGATTACTTTAAACGGTGTCCAAGCGTACGATACATTATTCACCATTAATAATAAGGATATGTACAGTGAAGCAATGGAAAATCAGGAAATAGACATAGTAAAAAATAATAAGACTTATTCTTTGGATTTAATTGCTCCGGTTAATGAATTTAACAGTGTCAAAACCAATTTTGATATCATAATCAGCAGTCTTAAACTCAGTTAAGAATCCAATTTTTTTTTTTTTAATGTACCAAGGAACAGTTTTAACCGTTTTATCGAGAAGTTTCGATTACGAAAGATGGGATGAATCGATATTAATAGTAATAATTATACTTTTATGTAGTAATATATAATTTTATAAAAATTGCAGCATAAACATCATGTTAGGTTTCCTATCACAAAATGACCTGTGGACAGTCTATCACCAATTCATTGATAATCTGCTACAAAAGTTCCATCAATAAATGGTGCACTCACAGCAAATCCCATACAAAACGTGGGGTAATTCACAGTACATTTATTCTATATTTCACGGTTTATATCTTCGGTTCCATATGATAACATTCCTTTCTCAATTTAATTAGTTGTTTCATCATCTTAGTGTTTATTTTAAATATTTCATCGTAAAGTTTATTGTATTCGGGTTTCGAAAGATCGTCGTTAATGAGTAGTATCTCATTGTATTTACTGTTAAATTCATCTTTAAGTTTAAATAACATATATTGTGGCTCCATTTTCTGTTTTCTGTTTAAATAATGGTTCTCAGTTCTTTTTGTTGTTCTAGGTATATCAAAAATTTTGATCTCAAGCAACTGTTTTTAATATGTTATTATCTCCAAATATTTCGGTTTTTAACGTATTCAAATTGTAGATGGATGTGTTATCATTTATAAGGATGTATGCTGCAATATCGCTACAACTGTACTCTTTATCGGCATTAAAATGTGCTGAAACCCTGTAATTTTTTGATTGTAGTGGTACTTGATATTCGATTTGTGCTTCTCCATTGCAGTTGGTTATATTTGAGCCAATATAATCTGAATTGTAATCATTAAAATCAACTTCTTTATTGGCTAAAGGTTCTCCAGTAATGCCCTTGGTTAGTTTGGCTATTATCTTCACAATTTCACCCGGCTTTGCAGTCATATTAGACATTATCAGTACAGTCTTCCAATTGTACACATGTAATTGTAGAACAGAACTTATGGGGCTGTAATAATTGTTTCCAGTGTATTGTACTGTTATGGGATAATTTCCTCCAATAACATCACAGATATAGGAATATGATACTTGGCCATTGCTGTCGGTTTTATTTTCCCCAATTTTGGTTCCATTGTTATAAAACGTAATTGTTTCATTGGATAATGGTTTATTTGTTTCAGTAGAGAGATTAGCTTTTAATCTGCACACATTACCTCTTGTACATGCTACATTATCTGTTATTAAGTTTGAATTGGACTTATTTACGTTTAATTTGAAGTAACAAACTTTATAATTGTATTCTGGATCTTTATTAACGGTTGCCTCTAACAAATTTTCACCAGGGAGATTAGAAACAGTGTAGTTATAGATAAATTGACCGTTATTGTTTGTTATTCCTTGATTAATAAATGTGCCATCAAATTCTCTTAAATTTACCATTTTACCTACTATTGGGGCTTTGTTTGTAGAATTAATAATGGTAACTTTTACAGGAACGGTGTCTCTATATTTGCAATTTATGTCATCTACATGGAGAGTTAAATTCCATCTGTCAACGTCTAAAGATGTTATTGCATCTGTAGGATAATACAAGATTGATCCATTGTAAAAAGTTCTCAAGGAATATTTATCTGGTGATTGTTTTATTGTATAGTTATACGTTGCTATTCCATCATTATTGGTCTTAGCTTCACCTATTATATTTCCATCAGGTCCACAAAAGCTTATTGCCTGTTTTGGAATTCCCTTGCCGTTTTGATTATTTATCAATGAAGCGTTTAATTGAACCACATCTCCTTTAGTTCCTACAACTGGGGCCATGTCTATGTGGCTTTCAAATTTTTTGATTGAACCATTCACATTTGTATCAATGGCTTTTTTATTAGAATCTTCGTTGTAATTATCAAAGGCAGACTGATAATTTTCATGGTTTCCACTTTCAAGTGTTCCAATCTTAAATTGTGTCACTGGTCCTGTTTGGAATGCATTTGCTGCTCCTAAAGTAATGAAACACATGACCAGCATTAAGATCCAAAATTTCTTAGCCATTTAAATTCTCCTCCAAATCATAATCACTTTATAGTTTTAATGTAAAATTTAACCTTTATAAAGTTATCTCAAAATATTGTGATTTTTGTGATAATAATAACAATATTATATGTTATTTGGATTATGTGTGTGATAATACTCACGAATCAAATAATTTAATGGGAATTTTTTTTGGACAATAACTTAAAAATAATGAAAGAAAACAAAAAAATAAACAAATTTGATTTT
Organism: Methanobacterium sp.; assembly: GCA_003164415.1. Taxonomy (GTDB): domain Archaea; phylum Methanobacteriota; class Methanobacteria; order Methanobacteriales; family Methanobacteriaceae; genus Methanobacterium_B. Next base: position 3,791 of record PLTK01000070.1, read on the forward strand.
ATGTTTATTTTTATTAAATATACATCTATAAGACCTATAATCTGGTAAAAGATTAGATGAATGGTTGGTCTGTTTTTATCAATTACATAACTATTAAATAGTAATTTTTATATATCAAATTTAGTAGATAATTAAGGTTAAAAACTGTTTTTATACATAAAATAATTTATGAAAAGTGTTTTGAGAGATATATATGAATAATACGACTGAACAAAAGATTTTAAATGCTGCCCTAAAAATGTTTGCACAAAAAGGATATAAGGGTGCTACTACTATGATTATAGCAGAAGAAGCTGGTTTTAGCGAGAAAACATTATTCCGTAGATTTAAAACCAAAAAGAATCTTTATAACATGGTTTTATTGAATAATGCTGAAAAGTTTAAGGAAGACCTTGAGAAAACTGTTTTTGTTGATAAAGATTTTGAGAATCCTGAAGAATTTTTAGACCATTACATAAGAAATTTGGCCCAGGGATATTTGGAGAATTTCGAATTTTTTAATTTATCTATCAATGAACCTAATGAAGTACTTGAATCTACCATGGAAAACACTGTAGATTTTATAGGTGTTTATTTAGGAAATAAGATTGGAAATCCAAATATAGATTACAAAGTATTTGGGTTGAGCATATCATCATTCCTGTACACTTTATGTATCGAAAAATATATGAGACGTACCTATTTGGATTTTAATGAAACATTGGACAGATTTGTCAAGCACTGCAGCCAGATCGTCTTAAAATTCTAAAGTTTAGGATTATTTCAATATAACAGTTAATAGATCCTATTTTTTTTTTGAATATTAAACCAAATCCATTCAAAACGAATTTAATATTATAAAAATTTTGAATGATTATTCTTATAAGTTTAATATTTAATGATTATTGTATGTTTTTCCCCGCTATTTTTAAAAATTATTTAACAAATTTTTAATATTAGTACCGTGATAGTTATGGGTGTCAATACTTAATGACCTATGATTTTAGTAATTATTTTTTTAAATAAAACGATTATTTGGGGGTGTAAGTACTCATAGAAAGTGGATGGGATTGAAAAAAACTTGAATTTATTACAGAGTTGGAATTTAGAAGGATTGGGGGTGGATAAATGATTACTTCTAAATATTATACGGGATTAGTTGTGATAATATTTTGTTTTGCATTTTTTATAATGGTTTCTGGATCTGCGGCAGCAACAGCCAATGTTAATACAACACATATGGTCATTAATCAAAGTTCAAATCATACCACAACAGAATTAAACACAATAAAATCAAATATTAAGATTAATAATTCCAAATCATTAAATTTAACGCATAAAACAGCAATAAACGATCCGCAGATATATAAAAATGGGGTAGCCGTAGCAAGAGGTGGACATCCTGCAGGATATATTTTTCCATCCATTGGATCGGCTGTTAATGCCGCTCTTAGTGGGGATACGATAATGCTTGAAAATGGGGGTGTATTCAATGAAACAAACATGACCATCACCAAAAATTTAGCATTTGATGTATTCAAAAATGGTCAAGCAACAATAAATGCTCAAAGTGAAGGACAAGTATTCTTTATCGTTGGCGGTGTAAGTGTTCAGATGAAGAACTTGATAATTGAAAATGGAAAAGCAAGTGGTGGTGGAGCTATCGGTAATGTAGGTGCACTGACACTAACAAACTGCATTTTTAAAGATAACACAGCAACAAGTAACGGAGGTGCTATAAGCAATGATGGAACTTTAACAGTTAATAACTGCACTTTTACAAATAACACAGCAGCAAATGAGGGTGGTGCTATTTACAATCTTCCTATGGGATTCAAATTATTGGATAGTACTTTTACAGCTAATAAAGCAATAAATGGTGGTGCAGTTTACAATGAGGGTGGTGCTGTAAATTATCCTGTAGCAATTATAGGAAGCACATTTAAAAATAACACTGCAATAAATTATGGTGAAGGTGGAGCAATTTACAACACGGGTAATATAAAAGTAACAAAAACTAATTTCACAGGTAATAATGGAACCTTTTCTAGTGGTGCAATTCAAAATAACCATACAGGCGCTATAGCTTTAACATCATGCCAATTCTTAGCCAATACAGCACAATTTGGAGGTGCTATTGGAAATGATGGTTATTTAAGCTTAACTGGAAGCAGCTTCATAGGGAATATTGCAACAGCAGGCATTGATAAAGGTGGTGCTGCTATTTATAACGATGGTAAAACCATGGTTACAGCCAGTCTATTTACTAGTAACAAGGCAAGTAACATTGGGGGGGCAGTTGATAATGAAATAGCCGGTATCTTTGACGTGAGTACCAGTACATTTACATATAACACTGCAATTAATAGCGGCGGTGCAATTGAAAATGGAAATGGTTGTATAACTAATGCTCATTTAAACAGGATAGTATATAACACTGCTAAGTTGGGAAGTGCTATCGACAATGATGGTATAAAAGTAAATGCCATACTTAATTGGTGGGGATGTAACACAGGAGCTAACATCGCGAAACAGATTAAATCAGAAAAAGGAACTGTAAATTACAATCCTTGGATTGTATTAAACATCACAAGAAGTCCAGCCATTACTTATGTAGGTGGATACTCTAATATCTCAGTTAACTTATTATATGATAGTAACGGTGTCTATGAGAATCCAGCTAAGGGTTCAGTTCCATATACAAGTTATGCAAACTTCAAAACCAATAAAGGAACAATTAAAAATACTAAGTTCATCGGTGGAAAAGCAGCGTCTTTATTAACACATCTCACAACTCAGGGGGTTGCAACTGTATCGACAACAGTGGATGGTAAAACCCTAACAACAAATATCCTAATACGAAGATAATCAACAAATCAAGCCAAAAATACGCATAACACTTTGGATAAGACATAAATAATTCTATCTTTCTTTTTTTTTACACATAAATCAACAAAAATATGTAGAATTATATTTATTAATAATTAAGAAATAAAAAATGATTCTAAATTAATAGATCTTCAAATGGTTTGATCATCTCTTTTTTCATTCGTTTATGATAAATTTCCCTTCTCATACTTGGTATTTTAGTTAATAGTGTCAATGTCATGTTTTGTATCCTTGTTTTAGTATCTTTCTGTGGGAAATTGTACAATCCATTTTTTTTGTAATATTTATGATCTGCCTGAAATGGAAATCTCATCTTACCATAAATTGCATCTCTGAATATTTTAGATCCACCAACACCCAGAAAAGTTGGAGGTCTAATATAATCGGATTCTGCTGCTCTTATTACTTGTCTTGCAAGGTTTTCAATTTGTTGGTCTATAATATTTGAATCCCCTATTTCATCCGTTATAAAGTTAACAAGATTTGCATGCTGCCATTCACAGTATCCTNNAATGATCCAGCAAATATTACAACATCAAAATCCTTCAAATCATTATAAAAATCAACAAATTCATCTTTTTCTTCATATATACAAACATTATTGTAACTGCATTCCAAACATCCAAGGCAACCGCCCTTAATATCTATATTGTTTAGATTATATGACTCTATAATGCCGTTAAAACTATTTTTAAACTTTTTAACCATCAATGAGAGGTTTGAATCGTCACTTGTTGAATCTGAAATTATTACTATTTTCCTATTACTATTATCTATCTTTAAGTGATTAATGGATGGATCATAATTAAAGTTTTGAAGATTTATGGGGATGTAACTCTTTGATGTAGTTACATTGGATTTTATATCTTCAAAGAAGTTTTGAGAAAAGGTTGTCAGATTTTTTCTTCTATCTTCGTCTAGTAGATCCATCATTTCTGCAGAGTAAAATCCCAAATATTTCATGCTAAGATCATCACATATAGCATGCATGTAATTATGGGCTGTGTGGTCGTAGAAGTTGATTGATGTTGTTAGTACGCATGTGTATTTATCTTTGAAAACATGTTCTACGTTATTTTCTGTTATGAGTTCTATGAATCTTTTATACTGGGATGCAACTAAAAAAACATAGAGTGGAAAAGCCCAAATTATTGCATCGGAACTGTTTATGTTTTCAATAACCTCTTTAAAATAATCTTTATTATTTTCAATTTTTTTTATCCTTTGTGAAATGTTTATTATATTCAGTTCATGTTCTGGAAAACTTTTTTGTATAAATTTAATGTATTGTACGGTTACGCTTAATTCACCCTTTGGACTTCCATTTAAAACTGCTATTTTCATAATTAATCTCCGGTTCTTTTTTTGTTCTCGAGTGAGTTTCTCATTAACATCAACGAATGTCGTATAAATTCTTCACCATCTTTATTTAGAGTTTTAAAAGAGTCATCCAATCTTTCTGATAGGAATATTATTGCAGTGGTAGATTCCGCTAAGTACATTGCTGTCATGAAGGTATCAATATCGTTTCTTATAGTTTTATCTTGTTTTCCTATTTCTATTGCATCACACATGATCTTTAAATGGTTTTTATCATATTCTGATAATTTCTGAACATTTATACACTCTTTACTTATTTCATGGTCTATTTTTGAAATTATCATAAGTCGTGAATAGTCTGGATACTTTTTATAGAATTTAAAGTATGCGATACCGGTTGCAAGAATTTTTTCCAGTCCCGTATTTTTTAATTTCACTTCTCTTTCCATCATTTCTGATAAAATCCCGGTACCACGAAGTATAACAGCATAATAAAGATCTTTCTTATTTTTGAAATATCTATACAACGCAGGTTTGGTTAGTTCAAGTTCTGCTGCAATGTTTTCCATAGTTGTTTTATCAAAACCTCGTGAAAAAAAGACTGTCTCTGCAGCATCAATTATTTCATTAGTTTTTCGTTCTCTTCTTTGGGAAATTGAAATTAAGACTCCTCCATAATTACTGATCGTTTACAACTAGAAATGTTACCTATGTTAACATAGTTACTGTTGGTAACTTTTATTATATAAGTTTATCCAAATAGTAAAAAGATAATTATAAAGAATTTAGAATGTGATATTTACCAATAATAGCAATCATACGGCATTGTATTCCATTTTAACCATCTAACTAACCATGAACGTCTATATATTGAAATGCTTTTGAATCATATATTGAATAGATAAACCTTAGTTAAATTACAGCTTAAATTATTAGAATTATGGTTCTAACTAGGATACTGTAATGATATTCTCGAAGTTATTCAAAATAAATATTTACAGCAAAAATAAAAATTGTTAAAATATAATAGTGCCATCAGAAATTTAGATAACTAAAAAAAAATATTAAAAATAGGACTTTCTTTATAAAAAGAAGTATCCATTGCTTTTAATCTGTGCTTTTACTGTTTTTAAATAATATTCTACAGGTGTTAACTTGGATGTTGTATACCATACTTCAGATGAATGTCCTGTGTAAAGTTTTACTTCTGGACTGGTATAAACTATTTTTAATTTGTCTTTAGAAACCTGTGTAATGTTATAAGTTCCATTCCAAGAGTTTTCCTTTGTTTTGTAATATATACTTATAATAACAGAGCCTTTGGGAGTTTTATAGGTTTTCCAGTTGTATGAAAAAAGTCCTCCACGTTCTAACCAATAGAATTTATTGGNNACTGTTTTTTGTGTAGTAATATTATTATTAATAGTTGATGCTGATGCTGATCCTATCAACAGGATTGAAATCAATATTAGAACTACACCTAGAATAAAATCGTTTTTCATAAAATATTCCTCACTTTTTTGTTATAATTCACGATTCACTAACTTAACCTATTTCATTCTAATACATCTATATTTTACATGTATAATAAGGTTATTGATCTAGAGGTTGAAGTGCATACCAAAAATAATGGCATAAAACCAATCAGGTAGACAGGAATAGTATCCATAATCCTTGTTTATTTATTATCTAATCAGTTCTTATCAAGCATGATTGTACCAGTAAATGATAGATAAAGACCTTCAATAAGAAATCTCAGTGTGGTTGAGATTAACAGAACAAACAATATTATTGCCATAACAAATATGAAGATGTTCAGATAAAGGCCCATAAATGCAATTGGTACATTTGTAAGGACCATTGGTAGTT
>PLTK01000070.1:9896-21629 GCA_003164415.1 Methanobacterium sp.
AAAGTATGAACTGGTAGATGTAAAATAAATGCTAGTAAAATATTCCTATGATGGAGTAGTTATTTGGTTCTTTAAGAAAGTTAGGAAATTTTTTATTGTGATTACCATTAACATCAATATCTTCCTTTAAACCAAAATCTCCCTTAACAACCCGGAAAAGGTTTCCATTTTTTCCTTTGTTAAAATTAAAAAAGTAATAATGAAATAAATAATTATCAAAATAGCAGATAAATAAAAATAATATACTTTCTGGGTTGAATAACTAATATAACCTATAATAATGCTCATTGCTATTATTATCCCGGATAATATTTTTATTTTGTCCATTCTATTGGTTCCTGTAAATTTTTCGAATTACCAGAAATTCATAGGTTTTTTTAAATTAATAAAATTAATAAATAAATATTAAAACAATTTTTTTGATTAATGCTCCCGGGCAACCATTATAGGAGGTGGATTACCCGGGAAAACATAATCGGGGTGTTTTAAATAATGGGGGGGGTGTGCAATGTTTTTACACACTGCACACTATTACAATAAGAGTTGATTATATAAGTGGATTTTCCCAAGTTACACCCAAATCATGCCAAAATTGTATATAATTCACTAAACAATGAAATGTAGTAATACCTACTAATTTTGAAATATGAGATATAAATCCATGAATAAAAAATTCTGGCAGATAAAAAAATAAATTAATTACATATTTGTGATGAATAATTTTACTGTTTAACTGTGCTTTTGTGCTTTTGTGCAATTCGAAATCTTTTATATTATCTGATATAGAATAGTATGTCTAAGAAGTTTCTACATTAGTATATATAATGAATATTAAATGCCCATCAGATACACCCAGAAGTATATTTGAATTCATCAAACATAGTAACCTTCTTAATCGAACTTGAAGTTACATAAATACTCTATTCGAGGTGATATTATATCCGCAAAGATATTAGTTGTTGAAGATGATGGAATTTCAGCTTCAGTACTTAAAATGAAACTTGAAAATTGGGGATATGAAAGTCCGGTGGCATTTACAAGTCAAGATGCTATTAGGCAATTTCAACTAACCGAGCCAGATCTTGTAATAATGGATATAGCACTTAAAGGTAAATTAAACGGTATTGAAACAGCTGAAATAATTGATTCAGAACGTAAAACACCCATAATATACTACAGCTCTAAAAATGATAAAGAGCTTTCAGAAAAGATAGAAATGCTTCAAAATAGGGATTATATAACAAAAACATCGGGTGATGATAAGTTAAAATTATCTATCCAAAAAAGTCTTGAAAAAAACTTTTTAGAGTTGGATAAAACCAAATTACCACCCAATAATGAAATGTTATCCAAGAAGGTTAAACCTGAAATTCAAGATATTGTATTTACTCAAGGAGATGAAAATATGAATGGAAATATATCTGCCGACGAGAAAAACAAAATAATAAATAAAGTTGAAAGTTTTCAAAGTAAGGGTTATCTTAAATTAAAACCCGAAGGTGATAATTTGAAACCAGTTATTGAGGGGAATAATGAAGGACAAAGTTCAGGGGATAGTTTTATATCTGAAGCTGTTACAGCTACTAACACAGAAATAAATACTTCTGAAGATGTTAATGCTGAATATAATAGGGCATATCAATTAATTGAACACGAATTGCAAAATTTAAACACACATTTCTCAGAAGTGTATGATAAATCTTCATCGCAGGAAAAAGAGATTAAGAAGCTTAATCAGTCTTTAGATGGTTATATAACCTTAATGAACGAGAAAGATAATAAGATTAAGGAAATGGAAAAAACTCAACAGAGATTAGAAGAAGAAGTAATTAATTATAAAAATCAACATCAAACTGTGTTAAATGAAATTTACAGCTTGAAAAATCAGATCAATACATTTATTTCGAATCTAAATGATTAACCCATTATCAAATATTTTTGATTTCTAAACGTTTACCATTTTTTATATAACATATTAAGTTGATATTAATTACCATGTTAATTTTAGATAGTTTATATGATATTTTGTGGGAGTTATAAATGAATTTTGTATCAAACCCTTTAGAGAATAATGTCCTAACAGAAGAATTATGGGAATCAATATTCAATTCTACAGAAGTTCCTATGATGTTACTGAATAATGATCACAGGATAATTCGTATAAATGACTGCATGAAAGACGTTGCCAAAATTTGTGATGATGTTACCGGTGAAAAGTGTTATGAAATCATACACGGATCATCTGAACCACCTGAATTTTGTCCCCATTCTGTTACAATTGGAAAAAATGTTAAACATACCGAAGAAATTCTACTTCAAGATCATTGGCTTTTAGTAACTACCAGTCCATTTCATGATTCTGACGGGAAAATTTTGGGAAGTGCACATATAGCCCAGGACATTACCAAACTAAAGGAATCAGAAGAAAAGGTTCAAAATACAATTAAACTTAAAGATTTATTAATTAAAGAAACTCATCACAGGGTAAAAAATAATTTAATAACAATATCTGGACTTTTATATCTCCAATCCCAACATATTGGAGATGCAGATGCAAAAAAGGTGTTATTAGACTCTCAAAATCGTGCCAGAGCCATGGCACTCATACATCAAAAACTTTACAGCCAGGAAAATTTAGAAAGTATAAATCTGAATTATTACTTTAAACAGCTATTAGATGAAGTGGTAAAGACCTACACTTTTGGTGATAAAGTCCAATACATTCTGGATGTGGAGGATATTGCACTGGACACTGATACTTCACTCATTCTTGGTTTAATAGTAAATGAGTTGGTTTCAAACTCATTGAAATATGCATTTACAGAAAATGAAGAGGGAGCAATAAATGTAATTCTCCACCATAATAACGGTGAATTTGTTTTAAAAATTTCTGATAATGGTAACGCAATTTCTGATGATGTAGATATAGAAAATACAGGTACCTTTGGATTAACCATTGTTAATCTTTTAACAAATCAAATTGGGGGTAATGTATTGATTAAAAGAGATCATGGAACCGAATTTACAATTAAATTTAAAAGTGAACATTTTACAAAGGACAATGGGATTAATGAGTAGTTAAATGATTTATTATTAACTATGATCCAATTTCAATTTTATATTTTAAAAATTTTTTTAGATGCCAAAGATCTGGTCACACCTAAAACACGGTCTATTTTTCCATTATCCTCTGTTAAAAGTGTTGTCACAACTTCGGTGGGGATGATTGAACCATCTTTGTGGATTTGATCTATTTCATGTGTTGTAACCCTTGCAGATTCATCACCGGTCATAATGGCCTGGATGTAGAATGGAAGATTTTCAATGATTTTTTGATACGATTCAGCTGTCATAACTTCTTCCAGAGATTGTTCTAGAACTTCTTCAGGGGTATAGCCTCTTAAATTTTCAACAGAATAACTTACATAGATGAATTTACTCAACTCAATATCCAGGATCCATATCACATCGCCAGAATTTTCTGAAATAATTTTATGAATGGATTGATCATTACTCAACTCATTTTTCATGCTGTGCTTTTTAAGTGCTAGTTCAATTGCAAATTTCATTTCTTTATCAGCAAATGGTTTAATAAGGAATGCATAAGGGGAAGTTTTGAGGGCTCTTTCCATGATCTGGTCAGAAGAATGTGCTGAAACATAAATTATTGGTATATCCCTTGTTTTTTGGAGTATTTCAACCACTTCGATACCGTCCATCTCGCCTCGAATGGTTATATCCATTGTAATCAGATCCGGTTCTAGATATTGAATCATTTTTAGAATATCTTCACTTCTGGATGCTATACCAACTACAGAATATCCCCAACTCTCAATTTTTGTTTTTAATTCAAAGGATGTTATTCCCTCATCCTCTACAATTAATATTTTTTTCATGGTAACCTTTCTCCATCAAGATTATCTTTGACTTTTTAAAATTTTAAAATTCAAGTAGAAAGTAAGATACAAGAAATTATTCATTCGGAATACTATGGTTTTTAGATATATGGAATAAAATAAGATATAAGAATGGATTCAAATCAGATTTAGACCTTTTAAAATAATATTAGTTGTTTTAGTTACTAAGATCAAAGATTATTCCATCTATATATATAATTTCATTATTATCCCCAAATACTGGTTTGCCCATTTCATAGAATTGTTTAACTTCACCATTTTTGGTTTTTATTCTATAATCAAGTTTGAATGATTTATTTGATTCAATTGAATCATTTAAAATATTGATAACAGATTCATAGTCTTCGTTAATTATTAATGAACCTAGAAAATGACTGCCATTACTTTTAATCTCATCAATTCCAAATCCTGTAATTCTTTCAAAAGTATCGCTGAAAAATGTAACACCTAAACCGTTAACAATATTCTGCCTGTAAGTCATTCCATTTAGATTAGCGAGAACTTCATCTTTAATATTATATAATTTATCTCTTTTAAATGACTCAATAGCGGTATCAATAGTATATTTAAGGTCCATCTCATCTAATGGTTTTATTAGATATCTAAATGGATTTGTTGATCGGGCTTCCTCAATTAATTCGTCATTAGAATATGCTGATAGATAAACTACAGGTACATCTATTTTTTTTTGTATCTCTTTTACTGTCTCGATGCCGTTAATTTTTCCAGATAACTTAATATCCATCAAAAGTAAATCTGGCATAAGTTCAGTTACATGTTCAATAGCATCTTCTCCACGTTGAAAGTTTCCAACCACGTCATATCCGAATGATTTTAGATGTAAAGTGGTTCCTACCCTTAATATCTCCTCATCCTCTACTACTAAAATTCTTTTAGACATAATCTGATTTCGTTGTACATATTATAAAAATTTATTGTAAGACACGGTATTCAAACATTTTATAAACAATTTTACAATAAAAATATGAAAATATATTTCAATATGAAAAGTTATGTTAATAATATGGGACAACAGTAATAGAAAGCTATTAATATCTGTGTAAATACAATTAAATTAGAGATTAGGGTGGGGCTTGTGAAAAGAATAACAATTTCAATTGATTCAGATGTGGATTTGAAGTTCAGAAAAAAAGCATCCCAAAAATATCAATTTGAGAAAGGATGGTACAGCAGTGCACTAGCAGAGGCTATGGTTTTTTGGAGCGAAAATGAACATGTAAAAAGTACAACCCTACCGAAGAATTATGCACTGAATGAATATATCAATCCGGCGTTATGGAAAAATCTTAATAATCAGCTTGATCTAAATGATGAGAATCTTTTTGATAACTATCATAATATTGTTGAAAAGTTTAATGAGGATAAAGATCGTAAACTTACAATTGAACGTGAAAATGGGACTATTGTTATCAGATTGGACAATAAAAATGATTCAGACATAAAATCTAATTTAGAAAATTATATTTTCCTTTATCAGTTGCTTGACATCATCATACCAGCACTAGAGGAAACATCTAAGGAAAAATTTGAAATTGTTGGTATGGATAAATTACCTAAAATCTATATTAAAAAGGTAGAGAAATAATTTTTTGACTTGATTTAATTAATTTTAATTACATTTGTTGAGTATTGTTTGAATTGTTTTATCCAATTCATGTATATACAGTGGTTTAGTTAAAACTCCTATTGCACTGGAATTTTTTATCTTATCCAATGTACTTTGGTCATTTTGAGCTGTTATGTAAAGTATTGGTATTTTATATTTTTGTGTTATAATTTCTGTTGTTTGGATTCCGTCAAGCTCACCCTTAAGAGTATGGTCCATTAATATCAGGTCGGGTTTTACATCTTCTAGTTTTTTAATTGTTTTTTCTCCAGAATCCATAATATCTAACACATTGTAAAGAAGGTTCTCCAGTTGCATTTTTAAGTTGAGGGCTATGACCATTTCATCTTCAACAATTAAAATATTTATACGAGTCATATCTGATCATTCCCATTATTCTTAAATTTTATTATAAATATTGGTGGATTATAACTTTTTAAAGTTAATTGTCCATCAATTTGTTCTGTTAATCCTTTTATAAGTTGTATGCCTATGGTTTCATTATTATCTATATCAAATGATTGTGGGAGTCCTTACCATTGTCTTGATAGATTAAAATAATATTTTATCCATCTGTATGTGTATGTAATGATAATGAACCCTTTTTTCTCCCTTTAAATCCATGTTTTAGGGAGTTTGTTATTAGTTCATTGAGTATTAGTCCCAATGGAACAGATGTGTCTAGGTTTAATAATATATTTTCATTGACTTCCAAATTTATTTTAATAAAACAGTATAGATCATATGAGTGTAATATTTCATTCATTAAAGTTTTGGTATAGTCTTGAAGATTTATTTGTGATAAACCCTTATTACTGTATAATTTTTCATGTATCAATGCCATGGACATGACCCTGCCCTGAATATCTTTAAGTATATCCTTTAATTTTGGTTTTGCTGTAAATGATTCTAATTCAACCAGGCTGGATATTATCTGCATGTTATTTTTGACTCTATTATGGATCTCTTTTAAAGGATGGTGTTAAAAAAAATAGAATTTAATTAATTTCTACCCTGAACTTTTCTTCCCGTTCTAATTTTGGTATTACAACTTTTAATACTCCATTATCAAATTTAGCAGTTGCTTCAATTGGTATAACCTTTTTGGGAAGTTTTATAGCTCTTTTAATTACTCCTGTTTTTTTATCTGTTAGGGTTACGTAGGCTCCATGAATATCCTCTTCGGTGTCAAATTTAGCTTGAATTTTAAGATACTTCTCAGAGATATCTAGGGTTATATCGTCACGTTTTAAACCTGGAAGAGCTATATGCACAATAATGTTGTCATCTGTTTCTATAATGTCTCTACCTGGTACAAATGTGTAATCAATAATTTTTGTTTCAATATCGCTGCGCATTCCTTCTATAGTTTCTGCGGTGTCATCCATCATCTTTTGAATAAAGTCCTTCATATCTAAAACATGATCTCTTTTTTCCATTTTATTACACCTCATAACATCCTATTTCAATTAATTATATTATATGTTTTTACAAACTATAATATTTTTCGACTAAAATGATTGGAAAAATTTATAAATATTTATTTTGAGTGGACAACTAAACATGGATCATACCCTGAAGTGTAATATGGTCAATTTCTCCTAACTATAATAACTATCAGAATTATAGCTAATAGCGATGCTATTAGGAAAATTATAGTTCCGATTGTTGAAAAACCCAATTCAGGACTTGGAATTCCCCGTCCAGACTGTATAATTAGGGCAGAACCAATAACCAGAGATGCTATTACAAGGGCGACAGAGATCCTGTCCACCATTTTATCTAAATTTGATGAAAACTCATCTAAACTATTAAGAGTTAAATCTATACCTATTTGTCCTTTTTTAGCCTTAAGGAGGGTCTGGCTTATTGTTCGAGGTAGATCTTTACCGATGTGCTGTAATTCAAAGAGGTACTGTGTTTTATAATTCAATATGTTCATAGGATTTAGACGTTTGGTTAATAATTTCTTTATCAGGGGTTCTGTCACTTCTATTGTGTTAAAATTCGGATCCAAACCTCTTCCTAGTTCTTCTAAAAAACCCAATACTTTTCCAAGCAATATAAAATCTTTAGGAAGCTCTATTTTATATTTTTCCATCAGATCCGGAGTTGAGAATTCATTTATAAAACCACCTAGATCTTTAATATCTGCACCGTAGGACTGGTCTATAATATCTATTAAATCATATTTTAGACTTTTAATATCCACGGTATCATTTATAATTTCCATGTAGAGTAACTGGTTGATTATTCCATTTAGATCGTAATCAACAATATATGTAAATAATTCTGCCAAGTTATCAACAAAATCCATATCTAAATGACCCATAATTCCAAAATCAATGAAGCATAGTATGTTATTGTCTTTTATCAAAAGATTTCCAGGATGTGGGTCTCCATGAAAGAATCCGTACTTGAATATCTGTTCGAAATAACATCGTGCACCTATCTTTGCTATAATCTTTCCATCTGCCTTAATATGAGAATCTTTCATTTCAGTAATTTTAACACCGTCAATGAAGTCCATGGTTAAAACTTTCATTGTTGAGTATTCTTCGTAATTCATTGGTGCGCATATTTTACTGTTATCTTCAAAATAGGACCTAAATTTCTCCATATTCCTTGCTTCTAATTCGAAATCTAACTCCTTTATTATTGCTCTTTCAAATTCATCAATAACTCCTGAAACATTATAATATTTAAAATTCGATACTCTTCGTTCTAGTAAACCACCAAGATATCGCATAATGGTTATATCTTTCTTTATTTGTTCAATGATATTTGGTCTTTGGATTTTGACCGCAACAAGGGTACCATCATGTAGTGTTGCTTGATGAACCTGGGCAATTGAAGCGGATGCGACTGGTACTTCACTAAATTCCAGAAATATTTCACCGAGGGGACGGTTCAATTCTTGTTCGATCTCTTGTTTAATCGATTCAAAGTTGTCTTGCGGTACTGCATCTTGTAATTTTGAAAGTTCGTTTGCAATATCGTCGCCAACAATATCTGGGCGCGTGCTTAATATCTGTCCGAATTTAATGAATGTTGTACCTAACTCTTCAAAAACAAGTAGAATTCTTTCGGGAGCAGATGCATCTAATTCTTCTAAAAAGTTCTTTGAACGGATTAATCTTCTAAAACTTTTTTTAAGCCCAGTTTTTTTTAGAATATCAATAAATTCGTATTTAGCTAAAATAGCAATTATTTCTTCGAGTCTTTCAAAATCAAGTTTTTTATTTCCGAACTGTCTAAAGTTCATTATATTATATATAGTGTTTAATTTATATAAAATTTATTAACTTTTAATGGTTTCCTAGTTTTTTGGGTGGAATTCTTGTAATTTTACTATACAATAAATTAAATGAAATATTATCGATTCAGGCGTGCTATAAATATTTTAGGAACGATTATTAGCCATATTTTTAAATATTTTTTTTATTTTTTTTATATGGGAATACAAAATATTTATAACAAACCAAACAACAATTAATAGTCAACTTTTAGAAAGTACTGAAACTTCAAAAAGTAGGGAATAATAATGAACCAAACAATTGATACCATAAAAAATAGAAGAAGCGTACGAAATTACAGTTCGGAACAGATTAAAGATGAAGAACTGGAAACCATACTTCAAACAGCTATATATGCCCCTACAGGTCACAATGACCAACCATGGCATTTTACCATAGTCCAAAATCAGGATCTCATAAACCAGATCAATGATGGTGCTAAGGAAGCTATGAAACAGATGGAAGTGGAATGGATATCCAGATTAGGTTCATCAAAAGATTTTAATATCTTTCACAGAGCACCAACAATTTTGATAATATCTGGAAGAAGGGATGCCACAACTCCCCTAGTTGATTGTGCAGCTGCAGTTCAGAACATTCTACTTGTAGCCGAGAGCATGGATATTGGATCTTGTTGGATTGGTTTTGCAAGATTTTACTTTATAAACCCCGAGAACAAGAAAAAATTGAAGATACCCGAGGACCATGAAGTACACTTTGGAGTGTCTTTAGGTTATAAAATAAGTGAAAATCCGAAGGCACCTGAAAGAAATCATGATGTTTACACATATTTCAGATAATATTCAGCCCGATAAATATGAAAACGAAGGATACACCAAAACACGAATTCAGAGAAATAGTTTATGATTCATGCAAGGCCGTTGGGTTGGATGATCTTCCAAGTCGATTAATATCTGTACTTCAAAGTGAAAAAAAAGAAATATCATTGGGAGAACTTGTTGAAATAACAGGATATAGCCTGTCGAACCTGAGTTCAACCATTAAATGGATGGAGGACAAGCAGATGGTTAAAAAGTTTAAAAAACCAAGATCTAGAAAGATCTATGTTGAAATGGGCCAAGATATTACCTCATTTTTTATTGAATTACAGAAAAAACTTTACCATCAAAGCCTTAAACCGCCACTAAAAAAAATACCGGAGATAATCCAAAAATATGAAAACAACGAGAAATTTAATGATGAACTCAAAATAATAATAGATTATTACAAACAAACAATTTTCATGGATGAAGAAACAACTAAATTTATTAAGGCCCTAGAAAAACGTTAAATAGAAATTTTAAAAGGATACTAGAGTTAGGAAATAACGGATCAATAATATAACTATAAGAGTGATTTATATGGAAGTTACCAAGGGTATACATCAGTTTAGTGGGGTTTCAAATAGTTACATAGTATCCAATAATGAACTATTACTTGTTGATACAGGAATGCCAGGTAAATCAGGCGAAATCATAGATTATGTAAAAAATGAATTAAAGAGTGATCCATCGGATATAAAAACCATAGTTATAACACATCATCACTTCGACCATACAGGAAGTCTTGATAAACTCAAGGAAATTACAGGTGCAAAGGTAGCTATTCACAGTGCAGATGCAGATTATATCTCTGGAGAAAAGACACAACATGGTTCTTTATTTATGATACCAGTTGTAATGTTCATGAAGATTATTTATCGGAGTCGGCCTATTAAAGCAGATATATTCCTGGAAGATGGGGATGAAATAGGTGATTATCGAGTAATACACACACCGGGCCATACTTCAGGGAGTATTTGTTTGTATAATCCTAATAATAAGGTTTTATTTGTTGGGGACAATTTAATGTATTCGAATAATAAAATTGAAGGTCCAAGAGTTCTTCATGAACCTGAAAAGTACAAAAAATCCATTGAAAAGTTAAAAAATTTAGATATTAATCTGATATTGACTGGACACGGACAAGCAATAACATCCGATGCCAATAAGAAATTAGAAACATTCTTAAACGAATTAGATAATTAAAATTGAATATTTTAATATATGATACCCTAGGATTGGTTTCTGTTGTAGGATATTCAAATAAATTTTTAATTGTACACTAAAATTTTTATAATTTGGGTGTAATTCGGGAATAGATATTTACTATATTAACACTTAGTAAAATAATAAAACAAAAATTATTAAATTTGTTATAAATCTCTGATTTTATAAAATAAATAAAAAAAATGGATTTTATAGAGCGAACTTTAATTTCAAATTTCTTTTAAAAGAAATGGGATTTATAGATTTATATTAATTTCAAACAAAATTTAGAAAAAAAAGAATATATCATTAATTATTGGTGAAAATTATGAGTAAAAAAGTATGGGCAGTGGTTGCATTGTCACTTATAGCTATAGTTGTAGGTTATACATATGTAACAGTTTCAGATGGTCCAATAATGCCATTAGGGAGATTAGCATTTGTCAAAATATTAAATCCCGATATGTATCCTGGAAATGTTCATCCTGAACTTTTAGCACAATATGCTCAAGATAGGGGATCCCCATGTGCCGTAGTACTGCATTTTGCTGGAAGTTCGAACTATAGAAGTTTTGAACAACCAACGAATACAACCAGTTCAAATGGGGTGAATGGCGTGTATATTATCGAAGTGGCATATATTGACACCCAGGGAGGAGGTTCTAAAAGTCTACTCCAGACAAACTTCCTAGATTCATTTAAAGTTGCCTTATTTGGTGTTCCAGATGACAGATACAAATATATGTCTGATGGAGTGGTTTACAATAACTACACTTCAATGATGAATCATGTTGAAACACTTGCAAAAGCACACGGTCAAACAGGACCACTTCCAGTTGTATGGCATGGAACTGTTAGATCTGACA
>PLTK01000075.1:0-2521 GCA_003164415.1 Methanobacterium sp.
ATCCTCTACCTTTTAATAAATTTTTCAATTTTTATTTCAAACAAAATATTCCCTAATTGATTAGTTTTTTTATTAAAGTTGAATTATACCAACTTAAAATCCATGTGGATGTATAATTTTCAGTAATCTATTTAATACTCCTTTAAAACTTTGAGAAAGTTATCAAAGTAATTATCTGAATCGTTAGGTCCTGGGCCGGCCTCAGGGTGGTACTGTACACTTGAAATTGGAAGTTCATCATGTTCAATACCTTCTGGTGTTCCATCGTTAAGGTTTATCTGGTTGATTTTTATTGGCAAATCTTTACACGAATCTGCATCAACAGTAAAACCATGATTCTGGGATGTTATTGTAACTTTACCAGTTATAAGATCTTTAACAGGCTGGTTTATCCCTCTGTGTCCAAATTTCATCTTATTAATTTTAGCACCAAAGGCAAGGGATATTATCTGGTGGCCTAAACATATACCCGAAATAGGTAGCTTTTCTGAAAGATTTTTAACTGTTTTAGCCGCTTCTGTAACTCTAGTAGGGTTTCCAGGCCCACTTGAGACAAGCAGAGCTTCGGGATCATATTCTAAAATTTCTTTGTATCCCGTATTATAGGGCAGAACAACAACTCCTATTCCCCTTTTTAATAGCGAATCAATACTGTTCTTCTTTATACCACAGTCAAGAATCACTGCACGGTGTTTTAATTCTTCACCTATAATCTTTGGTGTTCTTACAGCAACTGTACCAACCAAGTCCATATCTTCTATATTCTTCTGCCCATTTACTAGATTCAAAAGTTCAGCGTCTTCAATTTCTTCCGTTGAAATTGCCCCTTTCATGGCTCCATGACGTCTGATCTTAAGGGTTAAATATCTAGTATCAATCCCACTGATACCTGGTATTTTATATTCATCTAGGAAATCTGGTAAATTTTCCTTTGAGAGTCTGTGGGAAGGATAGTTATTTTGTTCTCTTACAACAAATCCTTCAGCTTTTATTCCGTCGGATTGGAACCAATCTCTTGATATTCCATAATTACCTTGTAAAGGATATGTTGACATGAGAATCTGACCTTTGTAAGATGGATCTGTTAGCGATTCAACGTATCCGGTCATCCCAGNNTCTCCTGTTTTAATGGTTTCAAAACCGAACCCTTCTCCTTTAAGTATTGTACCATCTTCTAAAGCTAATTTGGCCTCTTTTAGCATTTCATCACCGGTTAAATTTAATTGTAAATTAAAAATTTGAGTTACTGATCAATCAAGTGTATAACACCATTTGATCATCATAAATTTGTAACTGATCGTTAATTAGATTTTTTTATCATGAATCTTTTATGATCTTAATCAGTTAGTTTATTTTACTTAGTTTATTAATTAGGTTATTTCAGTTATCAAATAAATAAGATTTAATTTATTAGAAATCAACTATCATAAATATTATTCCAGGATTTTGCTCATAATTGCAGCATCTTCACCGTCTTCATAATAATCTTCAACGATCTTTTCCTCTTTGAAACCCATCTTACTATAGAATTTCCTAGCACCTTTGTTCCCGATCCTAACTTCGAGTTTAATTATTTTAACATCGAACTTTTTGAAGGCTTCGAGACTGGTTTCAACAAGTTTTGATCCAACATCTTGTCTTCGGTGATTTTTATCTACTGCAATAGATATTATATGTCCTTCATCTTCATATTTGATCCAAAATATAATATATCCCACTACTCTATTATTCTCCTGGGCAACAAGGAATCCTGCACCCAAGTTATAAATATCAACTAAAATGTTGGCAGGGTAGGGGTCACTGAAAGACGCTATTTCAATTTCAAGGACTCTTTTAACGTCCGGGCGTTTAAATTCTCTTATTATCATAGATTTCTCCAGTAAAGTGGTAAAAAAATGTGGAAAGACTTTTCAGAATATATCATAGCGAATTATAAAGATGCTTCACTTATTGTTGAGGTTGGTATGGGAGGTTTCCCACTGGTTGCCTTAACACTAAAAGAACATCTTAACATGGATATCATCATGACAGATATTAAACCTTGCCATGATGAAGTTGTAGTCGATGATATCATCAACCCAAACTTGGACATATACAGGGGTGCAACTCTAATCTACGCAATACGTCCTCCGGAAGAACTTCAGAACCATATAAAAAAGGTTGCAGAATCTGTTGGTGCTGATTTAATTATAAAACCACTTTCAACAGAATTTATTAATCCTGATAATAGTTTGAAACTTATCAATTATAAAAGAGCTATATTTTACAAGAGTGTATATTATGAAATGGCAGAATAGTAATATGGAAGAAACATTGAAATTATTGAAGTCTGATTATGACGGTTTAAACAGTGAAGAAGTATTAAAAAGAGTAGAAATTTATGGAAAAAATGAATTGGTAGAAGAGGAAAAACCAGGCCCTTTAATCAAGTTTTTAAGTCAGTTCAAGGATTTTCTCATAATTTTACTTATAATTGCAGCTGCAGCTGCTGCATTGGTAGGAGACAGAACAGATGCTGTAG
>PLTK01000075.1:2569-2716 GCA_003164415.1 Methanobacterium sp.
TTGTTGCAAGTGATTTAACAATTGGAGATATTGTTAAACTTGAAGAAGGGGATAATGTACCTGCAGATATGAGATTATTAAATAGTCATGATCTTTTAGTAGATGAATCAGCACTTACAGGAGAATCAAAACCATCAAAAAAGGATG
>PLTK01000144.1 GCA_003164415.1 Methanobacterium sp.
AAGGCCTTTTTTTTGAGTTCTGGGTCGTCTACGAACTCAACTTCGCCTGCAACTCTCATCATAGGTGAAACACTTTCCAGGGGTTTCTTACCGTATTCATGGTGAACTGCTGCTTCGCCTGGTTGGAAGAAACATCCTTCTACCTTATTATTTGCTTGAAGCTGGTTATACATGTCTTTTTTCCCAGATACTATCAAGAAATAAAACCCACTATCGTCAGCGAACCAGATTCCAAGTGGCCTTACTCGTGGTTGATCTCCATCTACTGTTGCTAGGTAGCAAAGTGGTGTTTCATTGGCAAATTTGATGCAGTCTTTAAAATTCATGTTAATTCCTCCTTATGTAAAAATATAATGCGAGTTTAATATCAACATTTTGATATCAAAAATACATATCAAATTATTGATATCAATAAATTGATATAAAGTAGTATATATACTTTTTTGTGATTATCATTATTTTTAAAAATGTAAAATAAGTTTTTTTTAAATAAAGTTAATCAATCAGTATCATAAAAGAATTTTTGAAAATGATTTAAATGTAAAATGAATGAGATTTTGTTGAAAGTTATCTGAACATATTTAAAAGAGACGGATAATTTAATTCTAAGATTATGGTAATAAAATGCCAAAAATATAAACAATTGACTTGTAAATAGTATCTACTTGAGTTATAATATAGGTGATAATTCGATATCATACAAGAATTTTAATAAAACCATAATAACATAAATTGACATATATATTACATAAATGAATAGAAATTTAATATGAGGTGAGATATTTGCCAGTAATTACAATGGAAGGACCGAAACTTAATAAAGATCAAAAAGCAGAATTAGTTAAATCATTTTCTGAAACCGCAAGCAAAGTAACCGGAATACCTGTTAGTGCTATGGTTGTCATCATTCGTGAATTAGAAGGGGAAAATGCTGGTGTCGGGGGCTGCCTACTCTGTGACATGAAAAAATAGAAATATTATATTTAAATTTTTTTTCTTTAGCAAATATTTTTGATTCTATATTCCACTAATACATCTTAAAATTATTCTTATTAACTATTTTGTAATGTCCTTTTCTTTTAATCTAGATTAATCTATCAAACAAGAAATGATGCCATTCGATTGATACAATAGTAATATGTATAAATATTTGTTTATAATTCTTAAAATTAACCTTATGGGCAACTGATTGCTCGATCGCTTGATTGATAGATTGATAAAATAATTAATTTATCTACAACAATTTTTTTTGAGGTATTCTGAATGAGTTTAATAATAGTCACGAATGATGTGGGGTGTTTATAGTAAGATTTAAATAGTTCACAAATTAATTACTGACTGACTGTAAGTCAAAAAATTTAATGAAAAATAGAGGTAAAAAAATTATGAAAATAGGAGAAAATGTATATGCTTTAGACTCTACAAAAGGTAGCTATGCTTATTTAATTAAGGATAAAGAAACCATTTTAATAGATACTGGACGACCTGGGAAAGTTAAGAATATTTTAAATGAAATTGAATCTTTATACATCAACCCAAAAGATATAAAACATATTTTGTTAACACATCATGATGCAGATCGTGTAGGAAACGCTGCATCACTTGAAAAAGAAACAAGAGCTATACTTTGGGCACCAAAAAAGGATATACCCTACATTCTCGGAGATAAAAGTCGTCCTGGAGTTAAAAAATTAGGATCCCTGTACCTGAGTTTAATGAGAGTAAAAAAACCTGAAAAAATAAGATCCTACGATAATAATAAAATAGATAATATAGAAATAATACCAACACCGGGCCATACACCGGGCCATGTATCAATTCTCTATAAAGATATTTTATTTGCTGGTGATCTTGTAAGAAATTCAAACGGAGTACTGAAAATAGCACCTTCCATCATGAATGCGGATGAAGAATCAATTAAAGAATCCATACGTAAAATAAGCGAATATTCTTTTAGATGGGTTTGTCCAGATAATGGCGAACCATTAGAATTAAAGGAAGAATGGAAACAATTATTGAGTGATATTGAAGGAAAGTAAATATTTACGGTGGATGATCATGGGAAGAATATCAAAAAAACCTGAAGTAAGAAGAAAAGAATTCATTGATACTGCTGACAAATTATTCCGAGAAAAAGGATTTGATCAAACATCCATAAGTGATATTACAGACAAAATGGGTCTTTCACATGGATCACTATTCTATTACTTCCAATCCAAAAATGAACTGATGAAGGCAGTGATATATAATCGTTTAGACAATGGTAAGCAAATTCTCAATAATATCGCAGATGATCCCAACAAAAATGCTATTCAGAAGATAAAATTAATCCTTAACTCATTAATTAACTCCTATGATACTAAAGATACAATGATTGACTTTTTTCAAAATGAAAGTAATGCAGCATTACATAGGGAGTTTACGAAAAGATCTCGCGAATTAATAATACCGTTGTTCTCTCAAATATTTGAACAAGGAGTAAAGGAAGGTTTATTTAGAATAAAATATCCAAAAGAAACTCTAGAATATTTGAATTATATAATTGAAAATCTTGTTGAAAATATAACATCCTCCCAGGATAAGAATGAATATCATAGGAAAATAAAAGCATTAGAAATTATCATCGCCAAGTCACTAGGAGTCCCGGAAGAAAGGATGAAACTCCTTTAACATCCATCCACAAATAAAAACAGAAAATTTCTAAAAAAAAGAAATTTGATCAATTATTAGAAGCCCTATAAAAAGAAAACCAACAACTTATTCAATAATCAAATTTGAAGAGTACCTTACATCGAGTTTTTAATAATATACAAATAGAAATTAATGAAATTTAGGATAGGTTACTCATCACTTTTTCTTATTATAAGTTTATGGAAATCTTTATCATCGATTTCTAGAGTTACATGATCTCCTTTATGTATTTCTACAGCTTTTACCCATTTATTTGGTAGTATTACATGGAATTGATCGTTGCAATATACGAGCCTTCGTGTGCACTTCATACAATCGCCTCTTTTAACTCAAAATATTCAATTATTTAATATGGATCTGTAAAAATTTAATATCTTTTCTATTATTATTACCTACTATTAAAAGTTAAATTATATATATTCTTAAATATATTCAAAGGAAATGACTAGTTTGCTAGGAATAATAATACAAAATTGCAATATCAAGATATAATCAACTATAAAACAAGGAAAGAGTGTTCACAGCCTATTTATTTTACTTTAATCATTACGGGTTTTTATTTAAATTAATGGTAAACTTTATATATTTTAAATGTTACATTTTAAATGTTACAGCTTTAACTAATTATCGTGATAAATATAACAATTTTTTAAAGATCATATGAACAGTTTATAATTAAATCCTAAATCAGGTTTAAACGTGCTATTGTTTAAGAAAATTGAAAATTTTTATAATCTGCCCTTTAAATTTTTTGTTTATCATCTAATTCTGTTATTTAATTTAAATTCAATTAGGAATGATTATGATATGATTAATAATATGACTAAGAAACCCATAATATCCATTAAAAATGTTTTTTTAATGGCAATAATTACTTTGATCTGTTTTATATCCATTAAAATACTCATGAGAAATGTTTTACCCTTCAATACGGTTTATGGAAATATTTTCCCGCTAATAATTAATATATTGGTTGTTATAGCATTATTCTATGCAACTATAAGGTCTGCAGATTCGGGTAGGCGAGTTCAGATGGCATGGATGTTTATGACATTAGCGTTTGTTTTTTTTACTGCAGGAAATATATTAGAACTTGGAATCCATTTGAAACCATGGGCATTCCTACCTAATATTTTTTATTTAATTTTCTATCCACTTTTTTCCATTGGAATCTACTTTTTACCCACATTTTCCTTTACTCGAAATGAAAGAATTAAAATATTTTTAGATATGGGAATAATAATTGTTACACTGGGACTCATATTTTGGGTCTTTCTTATAGTTCCAACTCTTTCAGTAGAACATAACTCATTTACGAGTAATATACCATTAATCTACATAATTGGATATTTATTATTATTTTTTGTGTTGTTAAGAGGGATTTATAGTAAATTTGATGATTATTATGTGCCTGTATTACTTTTAAGTCTGGGAATTTTAGCTATGATTATTACCGATAGTGTTTATGCATTCCAAACAGTAAATGGGGCCTATATTTCTGGTGGTTTACTGGAGATAGGATGGGTAGTAAGCTTTATGTTCGTTGGATTGGCTGCTTTTTTACAGGGGAGTAAACAGAAAGTTGATTTGAAAAATTATTCTTCATTCACAGAATGGATCGAAAAATCTAATTTAATATACTATATACCATTTTTTTGGGTGTTCATCGCCTTTATAATACTTGTATGGTACAATGATAATCTATTTGTTGTAGATTATTATGATTCAGTTGAAGTTTTTGTTGGATTTATTGTCTTTTTGGTTATTATTCGACAGTTTATTACATTAAAAGAGAATAAAAATCTGTTAGCTAAAGCAGAGATAGAAGTTGAGTCACGTAAACTTGCAGAAGCCAGGGCTCATGAAAATGAGATGTATTATAAGGCTATTTTTGAAAATACTGGAACATCCATCATTATAGTTGATCCGGATATGACAATTTCAAGGGTTAATTCAGAGGTCGAATCGATAACTGGATACACCAAGGATGAGATGGAAGGCAGAAAAAAATGGACGGATTTTGTTGTGGAAGAAGATCTTGTTAGGATTACTGGTTATTTTAATCTTAGACATGATTCAAATAAACGTCCAAGGGAATATGAAACACAAATTCGGGATAAGTATGGGAATATAAAGGATGTTCTTGTGACCGTTGTAAATATACCAGTTACAAAAAAGTTATTAGCTTCATTTATAGATGTAACAAAACGTAAAAATACAGAAAATCAGATTAAATCCTCTTTAAACGAAAAAAGTATTCTTTTGCAGGAGATACATCATAGGGTAAAAAATAATATGCAAATTATTTCAAGTCTACTTAATCTGCAGACAAGATATGTTAACGATCAAAAAGCTATTGATGTCTTAAAAGAGAGTCAGAATCGAGTTAAATCCATGGCCATGATACATGAAAAACTATACTTGTCTAAGGATTTATCACATATCGATTTTGGTGATTATATTAAGAGTCTGGTAACTAATCTGTTCTATTCGTATAATATTGAAAAAACACATATTAAACCAGTACTCCAAGTAGAAAATCTGAATTTAAATATTGATACAGCAGTTCCATGCGGTCTTATAATTAGTGAACTCGTATCTAACAGCTTAAAATATGCATTTCCGCCAGGAATGAACGGGGAAATATTTGTTTCACTTAAATTTGTTAATAATAAATATGAGCTGATTATCCGTGATAATGGTTTAGGAATGTCGGATGATATAGATTTTAACAACTTACAAACCCTTGGTTTATTGCTTGTAAACAATTTAACTGAACAGTTAGATGGTGAAATGACCATTAACCGGAAAAAAGGAACAGAGTTTGGGATCATATTTAAAGAAATAAAATATAAGAATAGAATGTAAACAGACTAAAAGTTTTAGATCTAGATGGTGATCAAGACTACAGAACAAATTTCGAGGGTTAAAAAACCCGTATTTAAATAATCCGAGCCATATCTGCCTACTATTCCCTTTTTTTAAATCATTGTTCGGGATTTAACGATGTCGTTAATGTTCTTCTGGGATTGAGATGAATAAAAAAAAATAAATGAAGAAGATTATTTCTGATAAATCTTAATATTTTCAGAACATTTAGCTGGTAACAAATTGTCTTGAAATAAGTTAATCAGAGGAATATCAAAAATTGTTTATTTTGACTTTCCACTTCTCCAATCTGTTATAAATTTTTAGGAGGTATTAAAATATGATATTTAACATATTTGCCTATATTTCCGGCTAATATTCATTCACCACTTAGGTTTATTACATCATTTGATTTAAAAAAATTAAATCACAGTATCTGTTTTTTTTTCTTTCCCGATTTGTCTAAACTTGCAAAATCTTGAGCTACTTGGTTTACTATTTCCATCATGTTATTATATTT
>PLTK01000142.1 GCA_003164415.1 Methanobacterium sp.
TTTTTAATCCTCAACACATGAAAGTGATCCTTGAAGAGCTCAGAAATATTGGAATAAGGGCAAATGAAAACCCTCCAGATGTTACGGTTAAACGAACCAAAATGGGTGGAATACACCTTCTAGCAACTGTTCCGCTAACAAAAATAGATGAGAAGACCATCCGATCAATTCTCAATGAGTACGGTATACACAGTGCCGATGTGCTCATAAGAGAAGATGTAACAGTCGATCGTTTTATCGATTCAATGGATCCAAGCTGTATCTATGTACCAATGCTGGTAGTTTTAAACAAGATAGATCTTGCGGGTAAAGAATACTTAGAAAAGACCAGATCAGAAATGCCCGAAGCAATTTTTATAGCAGCGGATAAGGGTATAAATACAGACGGACTCAAGGATGAAATCTTTGAGAGGCTTAATCTTATACGTCTATATTTAAAACCGCAAGGTAGAAAAGCAGATTTGGAAGAACCAATGATCATAAGGAAGGGGTCTTCTGTTGGTGATGTTGCAGCCAAACTTCACCGGGATTTTGTTAAAAATTTCAGACATGCTAATGTATGGGGGACATCTGTGAAATTTCCCGGCCAAAAAATAGGACTAGATCATGTTTTAAACGATAAAGATGTGTTAAGATTAATTATAAGGAAATAGAACATTAATTGGAGTTGTTATTTTTATAATAAATCCAACATTTAATATTTTAACTCATCCAACTTGAAAGAATTTTTATATGATGAAAAACTATATGAAAGTGGTGAAAAAATGAAATTAGATGATATAACTGTTTCAAAGGCTATAATTGAAGGATTCATGAAGGATTTTCTGGATTATACTGAAATGGATGTTGCAATAGGTGGAGGAGGTCCAGCAGGACTTACCGCAGGATACTATCTTGCAAAAGCAGGGTTTAAAGTAGCACTTTTTGAGAAAAAACTCTCTATGGGCGGCGGAATGTGGGGCGGCGGTATGATGTTTAACAAAATCGTTGTCCAAGAAGAAAGCAAACGCATCCTAGATGAATTCGGTGTTGGTACCACAACCTATGAAGAAGGTTACTATGTAGCAGATTCCATAGAATGTGTTTCAACTATCTGTTCAGAGGCTTGTAAAGCAGGATTAAAAATATTTAATCTTATGGCCATCGAGGATGTTATGATGATGGATAATGGAGTTGAGGGAGTTGTCCTCAACTGGACAGCAGTTGAAATGGGCGGACTACATGTAGACCCACTAACTGTACGTTCAAAAGTAGTAGTGGATGCCACTGGACACCCTTGTGAAGTCGTAAAGATACTTGAGAACAAGATGGAAGTAGAACTTGCAACTGAAACAGGTAAGATCATGGGTGAAAAATCTATGTGGGCTGACAAGGCAGAGAGTCAGGTAGTGGACAACACAACAGAAGTGTATCCCGGACTATATGTTACAGGGATGGCAGCAAATGCAGTTCACGGATCACCTAGGATGGGCCCAATATTTGGAGGAATGCTACTGTCCGGTGAACGAGTTGCCAAGATATTAATTGAAAAATTGAAGTAATTAAGGTTTAACTTCAACTTTTTTTTTTATACAAAATAACAATCAGATTAATATGGCTGCAGTAATAATAACAGGAACTCCCGGCACAGGAAAGACAACAGTCTCAAAGATCGTTTCAAAGACTCTTAAATCTCAATTAATAGCTCTTAACGAACTAATAATTCAAAAACATCTTTATAATGGGCATGATGATAAAAAGGGTTACAAGATAGTTGATATGGATGCCCTTGCAAGTGAAATCAACTTGATTCTTAAGAGTACAGATAAACAATTAATTATTGAGGGACACCTAGCACACGACTTGGGAGCCACTGATCAAGTTGAAACTGTTATTGTACTCAGAACAAGGCCAAGTGTTTTAAGAAAACGTTTGAATAAACGGGAATGGTCTGATTCTAAGATACAAGAAAATATAGAAGCTGAAGCCCTTGATCTATGCACATTTGAAGCTGTGGAAATCCACGGGGATAAGGTACATGAATTGGATACCAGTGATCTGGATGTGGATGAAGTTACAGAAATTATAATAGAAATATTAAATGGTGATAAGCAATTACCACCGGGTAAAATTAACTTTTTAGAAGAGCTATTCTAAAATAATTCAGTCACTTCTAGTAATTATATAAAAAAAATTCTGTCACACCAATATATCTATCTGATGATCATCTGGGATCTTAAACCAATGGGATTTAAATGATAGCAAAGCTTTTTAAATGGTAAGGTAAATAAATTATAATATTATTCTTAAGTACAGTTCTTAGAATTTGAGGGATCTACTCCTTTAGGATTCAAAACCCATATGAGCTAAAAATTTTAAGATTAATAGTTCTATATTCTGGTATTTGCAGTTTACCACGAGAGGTTAAACTTTGAGAAGGGGAAGAAGACCAAAATGGATGTTAAAGATAGCGGAAGAAAGAATTGACATCCTTTTTAATAGGGCCGATGAACAATTTGCCATACACCCTGAAAGGTCTAACCGTTACGTTAAAATGGCTCGAAACATTGCAAAAAAGTACAACATGAAGATGCCCTCTAAATGGGCTAAGAGGTTCTGCCGCAATTGCCACTACTTTATGAAACCTGGCTTGAACTGCCAGATAAGATTGTCCGATTCAAGTGTCGTTATCAAATGCCTTGAATGCGGTAACATCAATAAAATTCCATATATAAAGGAAAAAAAAGAGAGAAGGAGGAGGAAAAATGAACATAATAACACCTCCAAAAAAGGAACTGATGAATAGATCACTTTCAACTATCACCATTAACATAGGAAAATCAAGAATAAATGAGAGTATGTTAGGCGAGATAAAAAGACAGCTCAAACAAAACGAAGTTGTAAAGTTGAGATTTTCAAAAGGTATATCCGGAGAGAAACAAAACTATATTACCGAGATCATTGAGAAGTCTAATTCTAAACTTATTGATTTTAGAGGTAACGTTGCTGTAATATTCAAACAAAGAAGAGGTAAATAGGAGGATAAATATGACAACAATTTACGATGTGCCAGCAGATTCGCTCATCAGCGAAATTGCAAAGGAACTAAACGAAAACAAAAAGATAACTGCCCCTGAATGGGCTACATTTGTCAAAACAGGTGTCCATAAAGAAAGAAGACC
>PLTK01000222.1 GCA_003164415.1 Methanobacterium sp.
ACTCAAAAAGTTTGGTCAATTACTATAATGAGGTAATAGATAGGTTATTAGTAAGAATATTGTAAGGGCTATCACAACTATAACAGTTGCCCCGGCAACGTAATTGTATAACTTTGAGTTCACATATTTTCCCATTATTTTCTTATCGTTAATAATTAAAAGCATAAATATCAAACAAAATGGGATTACCATACCATTTATAACCTGAGAGAAGTACAATATTAGAAGTAATGGTGCATTTGGTATCAAGATGATAATACAGGCCAGTGATATTAGTCCCAAGTATAATCCATGAAATATTGGTGCTTCTCTAAAGCTTTTATTAACTCCAGATTCCACTCCCAGGCCTTCGCAAACTAAATATGCAGTTGCCAAAGGTACAATGCTTGCTGATAATATTGAAGCGTTTAAGAATCCAAATGCGAATAATATACTTGCATAATTTCCAGCAAGAGGTATTAACGCCTTTGAAATATCTACAACATTATTCACAGGAATACCGTGTGTAAATATGGTGACTGCACAAGCTAGTACTATAAAAAAGCCTATAACACTTTCAGCGAGTGCTCCCCCTATTGCATCTAATTTAGAATATTTCAAATTCTTTAATGATACTTCTTTCTCCACTACTGCACCTTGAAGATAAAACATTTGCCAAGGCGATATAGAAGCTCCAATCACACCTACAACCATGGCAATATAGGCTATGTTGCTGGATAAATGTGGTACTACCAGACTTTTTGCGGCAAGACCCCAGTTTGGTCCTGCAAGAATTGCAGATGCAATATAGGTAATATAAATTGCAGAACCAACTAAAAATACATGTTCAACTTTTTTATAATTGCCTTTAACTATAAGAAGCCATATTGATAATGCGGCTACCGGCAGTGCAAAGAATAACGGAACATTAAATATACCAGCACTTACTGCTATCCCGGAAAATTCACCGAGTATATTGCCAAAATTACATAATACAAGTACAACAACCAGAAATAGAGTAATTCTTATCCCCATTTTTTGTCGTATTAAGTCAATAAGACCTTTTTTAGTTACAACACCTAATCTAACACCCATTTCTTGAATAAGAGCTAAAATTACAAAACATGGAACAAATAACCAGAGTATACTATATCCAAATGTAGAACCTCCCAATGAAAAAGTAGTGATACCTCCAGCGTCATTACATACATTAGCTGTAATGATTCCCGGCCCCATTACACCTAAAAAAAGTACGAAACTTATAATAAAAGGACTTTTAACTATCCTCTGGTAAATAGCTAGAGATTTAAGATCCATGAAATAATAACCTCCTCATATTTAACTTCCAAATATTTTTGGAGATTTTTTCTTCCAGAGATCTGGTGAAATAATATCTACCACATCATCAACTGTAATTATACCCTTTAATTTCGTGTCGTTCTCAACAACAGGTATAGCTAATAAACTATATTTAGCTATCTTATGGGCAACTTCGTCCAGCTCCTCTAATACATCTGTTTTAATTAATTGTGTGTGCATGAAATCATTGATCTTTGTATCGGGTTCGGCTAATAAAATATCTCTTAAGGAAACTACTCCCAATAAATCTCCATTTTTGGAGGTAATATAAATATAATAAATTGTTTCAACTTTTTTAGCTATTTCATGTAGTGACTCCATCACTTCTCTGCTAGTCAAGTCTTGATTAACATATGCATATTCTGTGGTCATGATTCCGCCGGCTGTATTTTTTGGATATTTAAGTAATTTTTTTATATCCTCAGATTCATGGGGTTCCATTAAATCTAGGAGTTCTATTGCTTTTTCTTTAGAAGAATCACCGATTACATCTGCAGCATGATCAGGATTCATTTTATCTAATATTTCAGCGGCATGTTGACCATTCATACCCTCTAAAAGTGAAACTTGCCTCTCAGGGGAGACATTCTTGAGAACATCAGCTGCAGTTTCATGATCAAGGCAGTGGAAAAAATTTAATGATTCATTAAAACTTAATTGTTCCATTATTTCGGCTATATCTGCCGGGTGAATTTTTTCAATTTTTTGTAGGGGCATTTTTAATTTCAAATCACAATAATCTGTATTTAGTGTATCTATATTTTCCCAAGCTATGATATTATCATCAGGATTTATACCAAATGGTTTTGCAATACCTGCCAATCGAAATCTTTTTAAAATACCATAAAATCCATTATCAATACCTATAGCATGATAATGGCCATGAATTGAGGATATTATAATGTCATTAACTCTTTTAACCTTTTTATCCTCGACATCAACAACTTGATGATCAAGAACATCTTCGGCTAATTTAATATCTGACTTTTTTATCTCATAATTCGATATATCTTTTAATGCACTTTTAAGGGTAATTTTCTTTCCTAAATCATTTATACTGTTGCATGGGACGTTAATTTTATTTTTATTAGAAATATTTACAGTTATGGCTTTTATATTGGGATCTGAACTATCTGGAGATATTATAATATCTTTAAGTTTTCCAATTTTTTTCCCTGTGGAATCAGTAACTGATTTTTTGATTAAATCACTAAGATACAAGGTTTTTTCACCTGATTTTTATTAGTTGAATTAGTATGAGTCTTAAATGAGTAAATTGAATCAAATGTTAATAATTTTTAGATTTTTTTTAGGTTTGCCTAATTTAGGTTTTCTTAGGTATACCTAAATATTTCATATTATATATAACTTGTTTATATTGGATTTTATTGATATTAATACTCATGTTTAGCTGATTATACTCTTCAATAAATTTTTTCGACATTGTAAATAGCACAGCTTCAGCAAATAAAAATACTATTTTTCTAAGTTTATTTATATCTGAGTCATTATCTATTTTTTCCCATTGAATTCGCCGATTAAACCTAATATAAGTATTTTGAAGGTACAAAATTATGAATAGAGATTGAATGTCATATGTATATTTGGTTTTAGTCCAATATCAACACCGTTATTCATATATGATCATTGACATTTGTATGCAAAATTACATCTTTTAGTATGCAAAGAATTTACATATACAATCATACATCATGATTCATGAAGGCCCAATAAAATTTTAATTAATTGTTGATAATTACTATGTATATTAAAGTATAGAGGTTATGCTCAAAAAAAAAGGTACTGAATTGTTATATTGTATGCCTTATGAACTAGGAACAAATTTAGGATANNGAACAGCTTGAAAATACTCGTAAAACAAGTGATGTAATTGTTAAATTATTAGAGAATAATTACCATATTGCTTTAACACATGGTAACGGACCACAAGTTGGTGATATTCTTCTTGCATATGATCGAAGCAAAGATACTTTACCCCCAATGCCTCTTGATGTATGTGTTGCCCAAACTCAGGGAATGATCGGTTACATGTTACAAATATCGCTTCAAAATGCTTTGAAGGATTCAGGAATTGAAAAATCTATTGTCAGTATTATAACACAAACACTGGTTCATCAAGGGGATCCACTCTTACAAAAACCTTCAAAACCAATAGGACCATTTTACACTGCATTAGAAGCTTCAAAATGTCGTGAAGAAACAGATTGGACTATTATAGAAGATAGTGGTCGTGGATATCGTCGTGTTGTTCCTTCACCACGTCCAATAGGGTTCATTGAACAGTATTCTATAAAATCATTATTTGATAGTGGTGATGTAGTAATAGCTGCTGGTGGAGGAGGTATACCTGTAATAGAAAAAGAAGATGGTAATTTCCAAGGTATTGAGGCTGTTGTTGATAAAGACTATACAGCTGCTCTTTTAGCATCTTTATTGGATACAGAAATTTTACTTATTTTAACTGATGTAGACAAAGTTGCTATTAATTATGGAAAACCAGATCAAGAAGATTTAGACCATTTAACTATAGATGAAGCAAAAAAATATCTTAAGTTAGGATTTTTCCCTTCAGGAAATATGGGACCTAAAATAGAATCCACCATAGACTTTCTAGAAAATGGGGGTAAAAAGGCTATTATAACATCAATAGAAAATGTTTTTGATGCTTTAGAAGGTGTTGCCGGCACCACCATTACTTCCAATGAGTTATAATCACCCTTTTTACCATTTTATTTATGATTCTATTTTTAGATCCCTTCTACATTTACTTAAATATATTATTAATCGTTTCTACGTTTTTTATTGGTAATTCCAGGTGTTCTTGGTGTTGCTTCTTTGTTACTGGAGCTAGGTCCGCTCTTATGATCTAATGGATCTATATCTTTGCCTTCATTTTGGTTTATTCTTTCGTCATGGAAACAAACTGGCTCTGAAATTAGTTCAGGATTAGTAGAATCATGGAATTTATCTTTTTTACTAATTTTTTTCTTTTTCCTTGAATCGGCTTCACAGTTCTCGTCTAACATTTTATCACCATTTTTTCCTACATTTTTTTTTGTAATTAAATAATTTTATTAATCTTCAATTCCATTTTACAGTAGTTACCAGTTGTAAGATTATTTTCTTTAAAAACTTGACATTTTGTACATTGACTGTTGGGTATCTAAATCACTCCATCTGTACCGGACATGGTCTACAAATATTCAAGATTCTTTTTATTGTACTCCACTTCTACCATTGCATATCACCAAAAATTTTTAAGAATTTATTTTTTTTATGTAATAAAAATTTAATTCTTAAATCATAGATTATATAGGGAAATACATGCAATATACAGTTTAATTTATGAATGCATGAATATTAATTGAATTTCAGCTTCCACCGATGTTTTGATGTGTTTTCAAATGTATTTCTTATAATTACTATTTCACCCTAATACAATTTATTACATCTTATTATATATATTTTGTAATTTATAATATTTTGTGATCTGTTTAAAACATTAAAATTATGAACTATTATTAGCAGATTTATGTAATTAACAAAAAAATAAAATTGGAATGGATGAAACTAAATACAATTAATTACAAATAATAAAACGAGATGATAACATGTCCCAATTTATAACCATAACACCAGATTCGGCACTCAGATTGATAGAAGAAAAGGGGTCTGATATTACAATACTTGATATCAGACCTAAAGAAGAGTTTGAACTAGAACATATCCCCGGAGCAATAAATCTAGATTATGATGGCCATAGATTCGAGGAAAAGGTTGACAAACTCGATAAAACAAAAGATTATTTAATATATTGTAAAAGTGGTGTTAGGGGAGGATATTTCATGTCCAAAATGAGAGACACCGGCTTTCATAGAGCTTACAATATTTTAGGAGGATTTGTAGGTTGGAAAATCAGTAATCTTCCACTTAACAAGTGAATAGTTAAATAATTTAATTCAATAATTTTTCTAATTTTCCTTCTAATTAATTTCTATACTTTTTTTGTAAATGAGTTAGTTTAAATGTGGTTTTATACAGAGTTATTAACAATACTATGAAATTTATATATATTTTATAGAATTCTATGGTTGGAGGAGTTCAGATAAAAAAAAAATATATCATATTTTTATTTATTATTCTAATTTTTGCAGCCTATGGTGTAAACAGTATTTTTAATCAACATTCCACTATTACTTCTTCAAATTATAATAAATCCAATGTTACTTTATTTTTTACAGGAGATGTGATGCTAGGTAGGGGAGTTGATGGAATATTAGCAAGCGGACAAAATGTTTTCGGTAACGTTGATCCTTTATTTTTAAATGCTGATGCAGTTGTTGTAAATCTTGAAGACCCCATGACTACTTCATCTGTTAATTTCAAGAAGACTGTACCGCTTAAGGCCAATCCAATTTATGCTCCTATACTTAAAAAAAACAATATTGAAGTGGCTTGTCTTGCAAACAACCATATAATGGATTATGGTAATACCGGTCTAACAGACACTATTAATGCACTTAAATCAAATGGAATTAACTACACTGGTGCTGGTGATAACTTAAATCAAGCTACCCAACCAGTTTATCTGAACATTAAAGGACGTAAAATAGCTATTTTAAATTTTT
>PLTK01000218.1:0-5176 GCA_003164415.1 Methanobacterium sp.
AATATTTGTTTTCATGGCTTATATATTATACGGGGGACATTTTACAAATGATCAAAACCCCTCTATCAATATTTAGCATGATTTTTACTATTTGAGTACCGAAAGAAGCTTAAAATCCCTCTTAAAAACATGTTTTAGTAGAGATTAGATATAGTATGTACCTCTTCCCATATATACTCATTTTTTTTAGAGTTTAATGCAAAAAATTTACCCATAACCGGTACCGATAAAAAAATTAAGAATCTTGACATCCTTCACAATAAGATGTCAAAAAAATAGTTTTTTAATTTTTAATTCAATGCCAATCCATATAATAAGAGATAATATTTGTCATTAAACAATCCCATGGTCAAAATGACAATTGGTAACATTATATTCAACTTAAAATGTATAAGTGGTTGTTTGGTTGTATTATTACTCAATCCACAACATAATCATAGCTTCAAATACTTTTTAACTCAAAGTATATAGGTTGATTAAATCAGAACGTAATACAAGTTTTAATTTAAATCTCAAATAATAATGGGGTTATGGGGTAAAATGATTAAAAAACAGATAAAGGGGTATATTGTAAAATCAGGTACTTACAAAGTTCTTGAACGTGAAAAAAATATTATAAAAGATGAAAATAAAAAATTGAAAACTGAAAATAATATTTTATACACAGAAAATAAAAAATTACTTGAAAAAACTAAGAATTTAGAAGAAGATACTAAGAATTTAATTGACATAATACACACCAATAAAGAAAACAAATTAAACCTCCTTAATTATATTAACGAGCTTAATGACAAAATAGAACATTTAAAAAGAAATAATAATGATCTTAAATTGGTAATTAAAAACTTAAAAGGAGAAAATAGAAGTTTAAAACAAATATATCTGAATGATGATATTCCATTTTCACCAGACTACAATAAATTTACAGTTATATTACCCTACTGTAGAACCGATGATCCTGATCGTGAACAGAATTTAGACATAACCTTGCGTTATTTGAGTAGTATTGGCATTAAAAATTTAATAATATCTGAACATTCCAAGGTTTCATATGAAAGGTTATTAATGGAGGAATATGGAGATCTTTTCGATTCATTTAAAGTTATTTCTAATAATTCAGATAAAAACATATTTAATACATCTCTAGCGATTAATAGGGGGGTTATAGAATCTGAAACATCATATTTTGCCATATTTGATGCAGATTGTCTTACTGAAAAAAAGAATATAGATATGGCCATAAATTTACTAGATAATGGTTATGAATTAGTACATCCTTTTAATCGAATAATAAAAGATATATCAGATAAAGAAAAATTTAAAGAGGAATATGATTTCAAAACTGTTAAATCAAAAACACAATATAGGGATATGGCAGATGGGGGCATTGTATTCTGGAATAAAGAAAGTTTTATTGATATAGGTATGGAAAATGAATATTTCAATGGTTGGGGTGGAGAAGATAACGAAATTTTAGTTAGAGCCAGTTTATCCCAGATTAAACAGATAAGAATAGATGATATATTGTATCACCTTTACCATGAGCGACCACTAGAAAAATCTGAAAACAATTTGGAACAGATAAAAAAAATAGAGAAAATAGTAAGTAAAGAAGATCTTTTAGATGAAATTAATAAATGGCCATGGGTTGAAAGTGCCAAAAAAAACTTAAGATAGTTTGGGATCATCAAGCTGATTTATCAAAAGATAAAACATTACCCAATGGGTATCTTTCTAAAATAAAATATTTATCTAAAGCTATTTCCATGTTCTTATGATTTTTTTTAGGGTTGGCCCGTATTCTGATTTTTTCTATTCATTAAAAAGGAATATTATTTCCTATATCCCAAAAAAAAATCTATTTTAAATTGAATATAAATTTCCTTTTTTCGATAAATGAACATTAAATTCAAAGTTTCCATTAGTAAATTGTGTGAATACAGCAAAATTATATACAATCTGAAGTAATTAATAAGAATTATTGAATATTTAAGTTTTAATTAGGGGTGGAAATTTTGGATGATCAAGTGAATGTGTCGATAATAGTTCCTGTTTACAATGTAGAAAAGTACCTTGAAAAATGTCTAGAAAGCATTATCAACCAAACATTGAAAAACTTGGAGATTATTTGTGTAAATGACGGTTCAACAGATAATTCACTCCAAATTTTAGAAGACTATGCTAAAAAAGATCAACGAATAAAAATTATAAATAAAAAAAATAGAGGTAGCGGTGCAGCAAAGAATACAGGTATGAAAAATGCATCGGGAGAGTATATTGGTTTTGTTGATTCTGATGATTGGGTAGATTTAGCAATGTTTGAAAAATTATACGATCGGGCTAAATCACAAAAAAGTGACATGGTGATGTGTCCCATATATATCTATGATAATGTTAATCAAGGATCAGAATATGATCTCTCCTATTTTAATTTAGATTGTTTTAATGAAGATTTTGACGATGCATTTGATTACACTAAAACTAAAGAATTTTTTTTTAAAATAAGTGTAACACCAACTAACAAAATTTATAGAACAAAATTTTTACACGATATATGTGCTAAATTTCCGGAAGGTTTAATATTTGAAGATAACCCCTTTTTTTATAAGACATTTCTAAACGCCAGAAATGTATCTTTAATAAGAGATTTTTTATATTTTTATAGGGTTAACAGGTCTAATTCAGTAATGTCAAAGGCAGATAAAAAATATTTTGATGTGGTTAAAATCCAAAACATTAGCAGAACTATTTTTTTATCAGATCCTAAATTCAATGAGTTTAAGGTTGATTTATTAAATTATCAAATTGGCAGTATCTTTAACCGTTATGAGCAAGTATCTGAAGATTATAAAAAGGAATTCTTTGAACTTATTAAGACAGATTTTCACAATATTAAACTTGAGAATTATGAATTTGAACAACTAAATCAAGCAAGAAAAAATAAATATCAAAATGTTATTAATTCAAGTTCTTACAGAGAGTTTGAACTTTTAGAGAAGATCAAATCATTGGAATCAACATATCATAATGATTTAAGAATACACAAGCAAATATTAGATAAACAAAAACAAGATTATGAAAAACTGCTTGAATCTAAAGAACAAATTATTAGCGAAATAAACTCGTCTAATAGTTGGAAATTGACCAAACCCCTTAGAAACTTGGGAAAATCATTAAAGAGTTTGAGATAGGATCTCTACAAAGGGCGTATTAAAATGGATAAAATTAAAATATCAGTAATAATTCCAGTATATAATGTGGAAAATTATCTTAGACAATGTTTAGATAGCATAACCAATCAGACATTAAAAGAAATCGAAATCATATGTGTAAATGATGGTTCAACAGATACTTCTCTTCAAATCTTAGAAGAATATGCTCATAAAGATGGAAGAATTCAAATAATTAATATAGAAAATAGTGGTATAGGCGCAGCACGAAAAATTGGTTTAGATGTTTCTAATGGTGATTTCATAGCTTTTGTTGATTCTGATGATTGGGTTAAGTTAGATGCTTATGAAAAACTTTACAGTCATGCTGTTTTAAATCATTCAGATATTGTATTTTTTAACACAGAAAGTTATGATGAAAATAAAGATAATTATATATTTTTAGATAGATATGATATTATTAAATATTTTGAGGATAATAAAATCGATTTTAAACTTAATTTTAATTATAAAGATATAAAACCATTTGTATTAAACAGAAATTTCGCTGCATGGAACAAGTTATATAAATCTGAATTTTTAAAAAGTTATAACGATTTTTATTTCCCAAAACATATCACCTTCGAAGATGTACCATTTCATGTACAAGTAATGTTGAGGGCGAAGAGAATATCATTCTGTACCGAAAAATTATACACCTATCGACTCTCGAATATTAATTCTAAAACTAATTCTTCCTATAAAACAAGAAATATCTTTAACATATTTGTTGTTGTAGATAAGGTCAAAGATGTTCTTATTGATAGTAATAAAATGGATGAATTCCAATCTGAATTTAACATATTTAAGATAGGCCAATTGTATAATTGGTTTGAAAAATGTGCAGATATTTATAAAAAAGAATTTTTTAACCTGATTAGACAAGAATTTGAGAATATGAATATGGGAAATAATGATATTAATAAATTGACCACACAGACCAAAAATGATTATGAATATATAATGAAATCCTCATCCTACAGAGAGTTTGAACTTTTAGAACAGATCAGGACCATGGAATCTACATATTACAATGAGTTGAGAATTCATAAGCAAATATTGAACAGTCGCAAACAAGATTATGAGAAACAACTTGAATCTAAAGAACAAATAATTAATGAAATAAGCTCTTCTAATAGTTGGAAATTGACAAAACCCCTTAGAAACCTTGGAAATTCATTGAAGAAATTGAAATAAA
Source organism: Methanobacterium sp. (assembly GCA_003164415.1). GTDB lineage: Archaea > Methanobacteriota > Methanobacteria > Methanobacteriales > Methanobacteriaceae > Methanobacterium_B. The sequence goes on from PLTK01000218.1 coordinate 4,408, forward strand.
CTATTTATTATTCAGTTCTATTTAATTTTTTTTTTACATACTGTATCAAATATATTAAGTATATTAATGATAGCAAGTAATTAATTAATATAGTTGATATATCAACTATTATTTAATAAAAAATAATTTAAAAATTTGAAGGTAATTAAATGAAATATTCCCGTGATGAAACAACCCCATGGTTAGTTTATAAAGCAAGACACCTGCTTAAAAAAAGAATTCAAAATAAACTTAAGGATTATGATATTTCATCCGAACAATGGAGTGTTTTAAATACTGTTTATCTGAAAAAAGGGTGCAATCAAATAACTTTAGCAGAAATTTTACTTAAAGATGGGGCTACTATTACCAGAATTTTGAATATACTCGAAAATAAAAAGCTCGTAAAAAGAGAGAAATCAACACATGATAAAAGGGAATATTTAATATATCTAACTGAATATGGTATTAATTTGTATAATAAAGCTTTACCAGTCGTAGTAAAAAATACAAAAGAGACAGATTCAATATTCAGTGATAATGAGCTCAAAGAATTGCATTATTTACTAAACAAATTAGTTTTAAGTTTAGAATAAATTTAATTTTTTTAAAAAAATATAATTGATATATCAATAATTGATTAGTCATTTATAAATTCAGAATTCACATAAAACTTTAAGGAGGAAATATGTCATTATCATCAATTAAGTCAAAAAATACTATAAAAAAGGATAATAGACCTAAAGCTGTATGGGCCGTATTTTTTGCCTCTATTATCGCTTTTATGGGA
>PLTK01000218.1:5340-19358 GCA_003164415.1 Methanobacterium sp.
CTATCAAAAACCAGTACAGCTAAAGCAGTAATTTTATATGAAGCAGCAATAGGTTTAGGATTATCTGTAGGGCCCCTTCTTGGAGGATTATTAGGGAGCATATCCTGGAGATATCCTTTTATTGGAGTTGGTTTACTAATGACCTCTGCTTTGATTTTATTAATTACATCAATGACAAAGTCAAAGGAAGATAAAACACAAGATATCGTAAAACCCCACACCTCCATACTTGATCCTATAAAAGCGTTGAAACATCGCCCAATAAGAATTTTTGGAATCACAGCATTCCTCTATAACTTTGGATTCTTCACAATACTGGCCTATGCACCATTTGTAATGGGATTGAATGCATTGGGTATAGGATTGGTATTTGTTGGATGGGGCAGTTCATTAGCCATTACATCAGTATTCATTGCACCAAAACTTATAAAAAGATTTGGTACTATCCAATCCATATGTGCTATGTTAACCATTTATGCAGTTATTCTTTTAATTATGGGTATCTGGACATCGGTACAGTGGATAATTATTGTTTCCATCATTTTTTCAGGTGCAGTATCGGGAATTAATAACACGCTGATTACAACGGCTGTTATGAAAGCAACATCTATTGAAACATCAACTGCTTCTGCAGCTTACAGTTTCTTGAGATTCATAGGTGCTGCAATTGCACCGGCTTTAGCCGGAATATTAGCGGCTATTTATTCACCACATATCCCATTCATTGTTGGTGCTGTCTTTGTTTTCGGTTCAGTGATTTTTGTGTATATTAATCGTCATCATGTCTATCATGTGGATAAATCTGAAGGAGAAATAGAAAAAATTCCAGGAGGCAGTGTTTTGAAAGTTAGGGATTTTATGGTTCAAAATGTCATTCGGGTCAACCAAAACACTCCCATTATAGATATATTAAGGTTATTGGTTGAAAATCGTATTGATGGCGTTCCAGTAGTGGATAATGACAATAAACTCATTGGAATAGTTAGTGATGGAGATATAATCCGCTACCTCTCCCCTAAAGAAGAGTTGTTCCTTGACTTTGTATACACCATACTTGTTGATGAAAGAGGAGAACAAAGTGTGTTTACCGAAAAGATCAACAAAACAGTAGCCAATATGATGCATCAAAAACATTTGTATACCGTAAAAGAAGATGATACGTTTGAAAATGCCATTCGGATATTATCCCATCACCATTTCAAACAACTTCCAGTTCTAGATTTAGAGGATAAATTAATTGGCCTTATAACTAGGGGTGATATCATCAAAAATATACTGAAAAATAATCATTAAAAAAAGGAGGTAGATAATATTCTATTTAAAAGAATATCTCTTCTTTCTCAAATCTTAATTTGGGCATTTGTTTATCTGCAGGATATCCAATAGGAACTAAAATGGTTGGCACAATACTCTCGGGAATATTGAGAATTTCAGAATAAGCTTCTGCATTAAATCCTTGCATTGGACATGAATCAATTCCAAGTGATTTAGCCGCATAAATAGCTGTGATAGCTGCTATAAATACATTGTACTGTGCTTCGGTTACTCCTGTTTTGTTGTCGTAGTTACTAATGAACATATTCAAGACATCTTTGAATTGTTTGAGATTTTCTTCTGGAACACCAACTTTATCCATTAACTGGGTAATCTTCTGAGCTTTTCCACTTAGATCTGTATCAGCACAGAATACAAGTAGATGAGAACATGTGTTAATCTGTGGCTGTTCCATAGATGCTACAGATAACTTCTTTTTAGTTTCCGTATCTGTAACAACCTTGACCTTCCATGGCTGAATGTTTAAAGCAGATGGTGCGTAACGAATCATCTCAAATAACTGGTCTATTTTATCATCATCAATTACCTTACCATCAAACTTTTTAGTTGCATACCTGGCCATTAACAATTCTTTAAATTCCATAAACCATCAACTCCAAATTTTTTAATAAATTAGATCTAAATTCTCTATAAAAATATTGAAAAAACTATTTAGTCCCATTCCCCATTTTAAGATTTTAATAATATTTGGTCTTATTTAGGTCCATTAATAAATTTAATCCTTTGATTCTTCCTGGGCTTCTAATGTTTCTTCTATTTCTTCGAGTATTTCCTCAAGTTCATGTTTACGTTCCTGTACAATAGAAAGTGTGTCGAGTAAAACATCACGAAGGTCGTTTGTTATAAGTACACTCCACATTTCGTCTAAATAATTATAAAGAGTTATAAGATTGTCAGGGGAGTCTTTATTAGTCTCAACATTATCTCTAACTAGTTGAACGAATACATCAAGTTCATTATCGAGGTGATAAAGATTTTCAACTGTAAATGATATTCTTTCTTCAATTTCATCCTGTAGTTCTTCTTTTAAAAGACCTTCTACCGGTATGATTAATTCGCCTAAAGGATTTTCTTCTGCCATCTATAATCATCTCCCCTATTTTTTTTATTTTAGTACTATATTATATTGTTTCTAAATGAATAATAAATTTCCTTAAATTAAATATTTTGTCATTTAACATCCAATTAGTCCCTAGATAATTTTTATAAATTTTTTTTTTATGTAAATATTTTATAGAATAATATAATTTAAAATTCTAAAAATATTACAAAGAAGATATGGTATATATATTATATGAATTTATCTACGTCGCGGATTAAAATTTATACAAAATTAGATTGTTTACTCCTAAAAGTATTTTGATGGTTGTATTACTAGTTGTTTTTAACTCGAACATAACAATTAAAATATTATAGGGTAGTAATTAAGATCAATGAATATTTAAGGTAACATTGTTTGTTGATTATATCGATTGAGGAACATTTTTTGATAATATAATATATTGGAGGATCAATATGGAAGAAGGACGAAATGTTATGATTGGTATTTTAGGGATTTTATTAGGTTTAATTGTTATTGTGTTCCCTTTAATCAGTGTTTTTACTGTTAATGCCATTGCAGGCATTGGATTAGTATTTGTGGGCATATGGATTTTATTTAAGAGTCTAAAAAGTAGTAGTATAGCTGCTGGTGTTGCAGGACTAATAGTAGCAGTTTTTGCCATAATGATGGGAATTGTATTTATTGGAGATATTAAAGCCTTTGAATTCTTCTCATTTATAGCATTGTATATTGTTGCATTTTTCTTAGTTTTAGCAGGATTAGAATCTCTTATATCGGGTAAAGGACTTAAAGGTAAGGGTGTCGGAGTTTTAGGTATTCTTATTGGTATTATCTTTGCTATAATAGGTACATTTGCAGCCAATCCCCTAGTATTAGCCGCATTAATTGGTGCATTCCTTATTATAGCCGGAATCATCGAGTTATTTGCACCTGAAATGATCTCACAGGCAACTATATCCGGGGATAAGGGGGCTAAGAAATAAATATGAAAAATAATTTTCTTATTTTTTTTATAAAATAATTTATTTTTCATTTATTTTTTTAATCGTACATTTTGAAATCCGAATTAATATTAATCAAAATTTCCCCCTATTTGTTTGAGAAAGGTATTTAAGATTTAAAAAATCATGACCCCTCAGACCGGATTATGCATTATTATTTCTTTGATAATTTCTTTTTAATTGCTATGTCTTTTAAACGGTAGAACAAGACGTAAACTCCAAGTAAGATCATAATTAAAATTCCATAGGGTATGTTCTTCAACCCAGTAACAACTAAAACTAGACATATCCGCCAAATTTTAGCTAAAATAGGCAAAATCATTGTATTAATAAGAATATAAATAAATTAAGATTGAAAATTTGAGGATTTAAAGAATAACTAATGATAATCAATTGGAATTTTTATTTATATGAAAATGAATAGATATTAAATAATTGTTAAGATGGATTACAACTATCTAGAAATTTAATAATTAAATCATCAGTGAGTTATAAATTTTATTTAATAAAAAAGGGGGAATAACATGTTATCCAACAAAAAAAATTTAGATGAAATGGAAAAATCTGAAAGGGTACATACAACTACCTACGGCAGTCGTTACTTCGCAAAAAGTGTTCCTAAATATGAAATGCCAGAGGAAGGTATGCCAGCTAGAGCGGCTTACCAGATAATACACGATGAACTTAATTTAGATGGTAATCCTGCCCTAAACCTAGCAAGTTTTGTAACAACTTGGATGGAACCGGAAGCAGATAAGCTCATAATGGAAAGTATTGGAAAGAACTACGTTGATAACGATGAATATCCTCAAACCGAAGTTATTCAAGACAGGGTTGTTAACATGCTTGCAAGACTCTTTAAAGCACCAGAAGACTGTAATTCAGTTGGAAGTGGAACAATAGGTTCTTCCGAATCGATTATGCTGGGACTTTTAGCTCATAAATGGACCTGGAAATTAAGAAGAGAAGCTGAAGGCAAACCAGTTGATAAACCCAATATTGTTATGGGCGCAGACGTTCATACGGTTTGGGAAAAATTTGCACGATATTTCGATGTTGAACTAAAACTAATACCGTTACGTGAAGATATTTACACTATAACAGCCCAGGATGTTATTGAAGAAATCGATGAAAATACCATTGCAGTCGGTGCTGTTGTCGGAACAACATTTACAGGACAAATGGATCCAATTGAAGACATCAACAATGCATTATTAGAAATTAAAAAAACCAAAGGATGGGATATACCCATACATGTTGATGGTGCCAGTGGCGGTTTTATTTTACCATTTCTTTATCCAGATTTACTCTGGGATTTCAGATTGGAACAAGTAAGATCAATCAATGTATCGGGCCATAAATACGGACTAGTATATCCCGGTATTGGATGGTTAATATTTAAAGACAAAACAGATCTTCCAGAAGAGCTTATTTTTAATATTAATTATCTTGGAGGGCTCATGCCAAACTATTCCCTTAACTTCTCAAAGGGTAGCAGTACCATAATTGCACAATATTATAACTTTATAAGACTTGGAATGGATGGATATAGGAATATTATGGAAAACATGCAGGCAAATGCACGTTACCTTGCAACTAAATTAGGAGAAACAGACAAATTTGAAATTATTAATAAAAACGTCATGTATCCATTGGTAGCTGTGAAACTTCAAAACTGTGAATTTAATGCATTTGTCCTTTCTGAAAAGCTCAGACAAAAGGGATGGATTGTACCAGCATACACCCTACCCGCCAATGCCGATGACATATCCGTTTTAAGAATGGTTATAAAAGAAAGCTTCAGTAAAGATATGGTTGAAATGCTTTTCAAAGATATAATGGAATCCATTGAGGATCTGAACAAATCCTCAGAAGAAAAAAGAAAAATTATAGAAGATAAGGGTAATCCAACACTACTTTACTAGATAAAAAACATGTTTACCCTAATTTTTTTTTATTTTATTTTTATTATTTACCTAAAACAGTGTCACTATTTTTCATGATAACATCTGGACTGGTTCTTTCGGGAAGTAATAATATTGCACCTGAAAAGAAGCATACCGCTCCTACAAATGTTCCAAAATTTACTAATACTATATTTAAAGGGTGTCCAACCATTGGAGGCATAAATGCTGATACAGCAGAAACTCCAAAGGCTACTGAACCAACAAGATTCAACAATGCAATTCTCCATGAAAGATTTCCTATCTGCCATGAAAGTANNGTGGTTTATCTCTTGCGAAGTCATTGCAAAATTAAGGGCGTAAAATGTACTGATATTAAACAAAACAGTACCAATCAACTGAACAACACTTGCAAGCCAATCAATTCTCCGGGGTTCCCATGTAATAAACCGTATTTTTTCTTTTATTAAAGAACCTATTGGAGTTTGACGTGCATTAATAGTCTCTATATATTGTGATAATGATGCAGTAGTGAAAAAAATCGATCCAACAAAAAATGTCAGGCCATCATTCTGTATACCAACATATTTAAGATACATGGGAACAGCTCCAAAAGCAAAACAAGAAGCACCAATTGCAAATAATATACCTACCCACCATCCAATTGAATTTGGAGAATACCATGTAGAAGTAGGATTGCCTTCAAGAAGGTTATGATGTTTACGTTGATCCCTTGAATTCCATTGGACTCTTGATCCTTTAGGATGGTTCATGATAGCCTTTGTTACAAAGGGTCCGGGACCAACAGTTTTTAAGCACGACCAGTCATCGGGAAGATCTAATGAAGGAATGTAACATTTTGAATCTTGATCCATCAAGTTATCTCCGGGTTATGCTAATCATTAATAGAATAGAAGAATTTAATTAATTTAAGAAATTATTCTAGATTATAATTTGCATACAATATAATGATATGCTAATAATCTAAAATCTAGTTAAAAAAAGAAATTCAAAAAAATGATAAAAGCTAAATGAAATTAATCATACCATATTATCTGATATTGTTAGTTGTTTTTTTTTGTAGTTGTAGATGATTGGGTTGTCTTAGAATTTGTAGTTGTCTTAGAATTTGTTGATGTCTTAGAATTAGTAGAAGTATTTTTAGAAGTATTAGTACCTTGCTTACTCGTAATACTTGGGGTACTTACTGTACTTGTATTGGTGTTAGTTGTTGGTGTAGTATTTCCTTGTGGCGTTTGTATTTTAATTGATGATGCACTTGTGTGTGATATAGGAGAGGATACAGTATTGTTAGTTGTATTACCAATCAAACTATTTGGAGTGGACATAGGGCCTTGCAAGAATGGAACCGTAAAATAAGCAGCCGATAAACCCAACCCCATTAACAATACCAAACTAATTATAGTTAATTTATTCCTAAATGGTGATTTTACTGTCTTTTCTGGCATTTTTGCAAGCATATTTACACCAAATCTTGTTTTTAACCCAATATTCTTTTTTTACGAAAGTAGTAGAAAAATTATCAGTACATAGCCCAAATAACATATTTTATTATTCAATCTAATACACCTTAATACAATTTAGTACAGCATAATTTATAAATTTTATGGTGGGAATTAATATTATCATCAAAATAAAAAAAAATCAATTATAATTTTTAACTAAAAAAAGATTGTTGTCGACTCGAATTAAACACATAAAAAAGAAAAAAATATTATCCAATTATTAATTTAATGTTTTTTCTCGAGATTTTTTCAACGATCTGTTGTATCCAAGAAATAGGATAAAGTATAGTAAAAAAACTCCACAAATCAATCCCATAGGTATTATTAAATCCAAGATTTCACCTTCTTATTACCAACATATTATATAGTATTAATATTACCGGCTAAATTATACTTTAAAAGTTTTAATATATAAAGTTTTACATGTTACCAAAAAAAATTGGGAAGTCTAATATATTACAATAATTTATAGATTTCACAAACCTGGAATATTCTATAAAATTTAAAAAAAATATTGAATATTAATTATTTTAAACAACAATCCATATCTAAAAATCTTATTTCAATAATAATTCCTTCCAATTAGTTTTAAGTTATTTTAAGTTGTGAAACTATTAAAATATTATAGCCTTAAATAATATCATCCATCTATATTTCAACCCTTAACAGTACAACTTTAACATCTACCTTGTCCTTCCTATGGAAATCATAGGTTCTAGGTATTGGAAAGGTGTAATGAAACACACGAGATATATTGGCTCCTTCTTTTTTGAAGAAGTTCGTGACAAAATCTTCGGTTTCGTGAATATGGAATGAATAAACTACAGGTGCAATTTCAAGTGCTTTTAGCATGAATAATCTATCTGCCTCATTTCTATTGGCTTTCTGAGCACCAAATGGGGGATTTTGTATAATAGTATCGGCTGATTCACTGAAATCTCTAATATCACTGGTAACAAACCGAACTTTATCTTGAACTCCCATTTTCAAGGCTTGTGTTTCTGCTATTGAAACTGCTTCTTCATCAATGTCAACACCAACAGCTTCTCCAGCACCCATCATAGAAGATCCAATAGTGAATATACCAGTACCACAACCAAGATCAACAACCTTCAGCCCGTCTATATCTCCAATTGAATGGGCATTCCACAAAACATCAGCAGCTATGGTTGAAGGTGTGGAATACTGTTCTAGATCTATTTTAGGGTTTTGGTGGGGAGGAATATCTTGTAAAGCCATTTCTAACTGCCTTTTTTTGTTAAACATGAAAATAATTCCCTATAANNTACCATGATTTGAATTGAAGATCGAATGATTAATAGAAATATTCATTACAACTCATTTATAAATAAGGTTTTAGTTAGGAAGTATAAAATTTATTATATATGCCGATATAAAAATAGATATATAATATTAACGCTAAAAAAAAGATTTCAAAGCTTGTTATTAATATTATGATAAATAAATTCTTTAAGGAAAGATATCATGTTTAAAAAGGTCTTAATAGCCAATCGTGGAGAAATAGCAATACGTGTAATGAGAGCTTGCAAAGAACTGGAAATAGACAGTGTTGCAGTATACTCAGATGCAGATAAAAATTCTCTTTTTGCAAAATACGCAGATGAAGCCTATAATATTGGCGAACCATCACCAGCAAAAAGTTATCTTGATATTAGTAAGATAATAGATGTCGCACTGGATTCAGGTGCAGAGGCAATACACCCCGGATACGGATTCCTTGCAGAAAACTCTCTTCTGGGTGAAGAATGTGAAAAACATGACATTAAATTAATAGGGCCAAGTGGAAGAGTTATTGAAGAGATGGGTAGTAAAATTACCTCTAAAAAACTCATGAAAAAGGCAGGTGTTCCTGTGATACCTGGAGCAAGTAAAGGAATAGATTCTGCAGCGGAAGCAGCTAAAATGGCCGAAAGTATAGGATATCCAGTTATTATCAAAGCATCGGCTGGTGGTGGCGGAATAGGAATGAGAACCGTCTATGAGGAAGATGAATTGGTAAGAGCCATAGAATCAACCCAATCTGTTGCAGCATCGGCATTTGGAGATTCTACAGTATACGTTGAAAAATATGTTGAAGAACCGCGACACATAGAATTTCAGATACTTGCAGATGAACACGGCAACACCATCCATGTAGCCGACAGGGAATGTTCAATACAAAGAAGACACCAGAAATTAATTGAAGAAGCTCCTTCACCAATTATGACAGACGAACTCAGAGCAAAAATGGGTGAAACCGCTATTAAAGCTGCAGAATACATAGGATACACTAATGCTGGTACAGTAGAGTTTATCTATTCTGATGGTGAATATTATTTCCTTGAGATGAATACCCGTATACAAGTTGAACATCCAATCACAGAAGCAGTAACTGGTATAGACCTTGTTAAGGAACAGATCAAAATAGCATCCGGTCGAGAAGTTTGCTGTTCCCAAAACGATATATCAGTTCGGGGTCATGCAATAGAATGTCGTATAAATGCTGAAGATCCTCTTAACGATTTTGCACCCAATCCTGGTAAAATCACAGGTTACAGATCCCCCGGAGGTAATGGTGTAAGGGTTGACAGTGGCGTTTACAACAATTATACAATACCACCATATTATGATTCAATGATATCCAAACTCATAGTATGGGGAAGAACACGTAATGAAGCTATTGCAAGAATGCAAAGGGCTTTGTCAGAGTATGTTATACTCGGTGTTAAGACAACTATACCATTCCATAAGTCAATGATGGCCAATCAACAATTTAGAGCTGCAAATCTTCACACACACTTTGTTGACCAGTATAAAAAAGAGATAATTGAAAATATTGAGAAGGTAATTCAAAAGGATAAAGAGATGGAAGCTCGTCTTAAATCTACATTTTTGCCTTCCAGGAAAGTTGCAGCAGTATCAGCAGCTGTTTCAAGTTATATGGCAGATTCATTAAAAAAAGCCGAATAAATGGTAAAGAGGCATTTAGATGACTAAAAAAATAATATTAAAAACCCTTTACGAAAAAAAAGATGAATACGTTCCTTTAGAAGAACTAGTTAATGAAACAGGTAAATCCCAAAAAGAAGTAGAGACCGAATTTGATACGCTCGAAGAGGAAGGATACATCATAAATCATTCTAAATTAGGTTACAGACTCATTAAAACTCCAAACCTCCTTTTACCCTACGAAGTTAAAAAGGGGCTCAAAACCAAATTTATGGGCAAAGACATACATTATTTCAAGGAAGTCGATTCAACCAACGATGTTGCAAAGTATTTGGCTGAAAATGGTGCTGAAGAAGGTACAGTTGTTGTAGCTGAAATTCAAAACAGGGGTAAAGGCAGAAGAGGTAAAACATGGATATCACCACCCGGCGGTGTATGGATGAGCATAATACTCAGACCAGACATACCTACATCAAAAGCGCCACAACTTACATTAGTAACAGGAGTTGCAGTTGCAGAAACTCTTAAAAAAGAATTAAAACTAGATGTCGGGATTAAATGGCCTAATGACATATTAATTGGAAATAAAAAAGTTTGTGGTATATTAACCGAGGTCAACGCAAGTGTTAATAAAGTAAACTATGTCATAGTAGGAATTGGTATAGACATGAATGTGGATGTTCCCCTCTTCCCACCAGAGCTTCAGAAAGGTGCTACATCACTTAAAAATGAATTGGATACGGAGATAAATGGTGCCATATTGGTACAGAAGTTCCTTCTAGATTTAGAAAAGTTGTACAACCAGTTTACTTCCGGTAAATTTCCAGATATACTCAATGAATGGCGTTTCCTTTCAAAAACAATTGGAAGTAAGGTTGAAGTCAGAACTAGAGGNNCTTTTTTTTAAATCCATAGAAATATTTCTATTTTAATCCACCATAATAAATGCTGTTTCACCAATAATTCCATCAACACGAAATTTTTTATTGATAAACTTCTCGGTAATGTGCATGTTGGTCCGGGCATGTTGTGTAAGTTCGGCTGTTTTTATACATGAACTTCCAGCAAGTGCCATGTATGGTATTAATTGATCACCCATATATTTATCAACAGCAGATTTCTGTGATATATGATATAAAATCTGTTTTGCAGCTTCAAAACCCACCTTTTCGGCTTTTTTTCCAAGTTCACCTACAGCACTACCACTTACAGACGTTATACCATTTGTCCATAGGAATATACTTGATCCTGGGCCAATGGCATTTTTTGAACTTTTAATTTTAATTTCAGAGTTGTATCCTTCGCAATCAAGAAGGTTCTTAGCACTCTGGGCTTGTCTTTCAGCAATATCAATAGGAAGTTTTACAGAATGAGATACACCACAAATACAGTCAAACTGAAGTTTAGAAACATTTAATGGTTTTAATTTTTTTATTGGTTCTACCAATATTTCCACTACTCCACCTCCACGAGGGTAATGTCCCCTCTGGATAATATTGATATCTGCATTGTATCCCATTAACCTTAAAATGGGAAGTTTAACATTTTTAACATAATCAACACTTGGAGCCCATCTAACTTCTGTACCACCTGTAATTCTAATCTTAACAGGACCATCTGCAAATGCTGCTGGAATCATAAATGCTTGAAGTATTAAAGAGATACTACCAGCTGTTCCTATATCAATTTTATAAACTCCACCACTCAAAGATTTGGGTGTAAAAGAAATTTCAGTCGATCCTACTTCTAGTCCTTTAACCGATGCATTTGAAATATCTGCTACAGCTTTAACAGCATTCATATGTTGGGCCATGAGCCCCGGTTTAGGCCTTTCAGAACGTATGTTTGTTATATGGAACGGTTTGGAAGTAACTGCCGAAAGTGCTGTTGCAATACGAAGAACCGATCCACCACCTTCACCGTAGGATCCGTCAATTTCAATCAATATTATTACCCCCAAAAAATTTTAATCCGAATCAGAATAAATAATATCTGCTGTTATTGACTTTAAAGACTGTAAATTTTTTAGTAATAAAGAACAGATTTACAGGCTTTTTTATCGTCAATAATCCCAATCAGTTGTTCAAGAGTTTCATTGAAGGATTCAACAATATTTTCTGTTGATATCCTTTCTGCATCATTAGACGCCAGATCAATACGTATTGTGGAGGATGTTCCAGGCATTCCAACAGCAGGAATGGTTATTATACCATGATTTCGAAGTAATAACATTGAAAAAAGGTACGCTAGATCATTGTAACTGAAATTGGTTATTATATTCCTATTATCCAATTCAAATTTAAGTTCTTCAGATTTTAACATAACACCTGTTGGAGTCTCTTTAATACCTTTAAATTCAGTTATTAAACCATTATACAGATCATGTTTGGTAATAAAAGCTTGTAATATTCGTTCTGGGCTTAAATTTTCGAGTGCACGCACCATACCTGCCACTAGAGGAGGTTGTGCTTCCAAGCCAAATTGATGGGCCTTTGTTTTAATTTTAATAATAATATCTGTGTTTCCAGACATTAATCCACCCCTAGGCCCATCCATAAGCTTATCAGTACTTGTTATTGTAATATCCGCACCCAGATCCATTGCTCGGGGCTGTTTATATACAACAGTACGTAATCGGGCTCCAGAAGCATCATCTACAAAAACTGGTATTCCATTAGATTTTGAAATTTCAATTACCCTTAAAAAGTCTTTTAAATCAATTATCTCATGATCCATAGTAGATCCGGTTATGAAAACAAGCGAAGTATTAGCACAGACTTCAAATTCATTTATATCCTCAAATTCCCTATAACTAGCACCAACCAGTTCTGCACTTCGAGGGATTGATGGGTGTGCAGGGGATTTTGGAAGAAAGTGCACTATTTCATCGCCTTTATTAACCAGTGCAAGTATTGCTGCCAGGATTCCTGAACTCGTTCTGTTGAGTGCAAGTATCTTTTCACCGCCTAGATGAATCTTGCCAAGAGTTTGAATTGCTTCTTCAAACACTGCAGGGCCGGCATAAGTTTCCAGAAGAGCTTTATCTTCATCCAGAATTGGAAACCCGCCAGCTAATCCCGTTAAATCATAAAAGCCCTTTCTCCCATCACTTTGGAGTATTGATTTAATTATCTTGAGTGAGGCATCTCTCTTATTAACCTCGTCTGTTAAAGAGTTAACAAGCATTTTGTAGACCTATTCATGCTTTTTATTTAGATCAGACTTTAAAATAATTGCACTATCTGCAGAATTCTGTAGTGCTGCACTGAAACCAGGCTCAGCACCTATAACAATGGTTTCTTTTCCATTTTCCTTGGCCTTATTAATTATGGGTAAAAAATCAGCATCACGAGTCATAAGAGCAATAACATCAATATTAGGATTATAAATTAATTCCATGGCCTCAACCGCCATATAAACATCTGTGTCACCAGCAACAACTATAGGTGTAAAGCCTTGATTCACAATTGCTTCTATAAGTTTATCAGAAGCATATTGATTTAAAAGAACTTTACTAACCCTCATATTACCATATTCAGAAACAATATCCCTTACAATATCAAGATTAAGGCTGAACTCCTTACGTAACATATTTGGACCATCTACTAGGAGACCTATATTTTTCCCTCCGGATTCACTCCTTTTGAGGGGAATATAATCCTTTAAGGAACTTAATTTTTCAAAACTGCGCATTGTAATTATTCCTCCATGTACTAATGAGAAAATTTATGGATAGTTGTAAATCAGGACATATATCACAACTCATAAACTGAGTTGATTGTTTATTAAATAATAAACAAATAACATCCTAGAATTTTATGTACACATCTTGAATTATCTAGAATTAAATACAGATTAGAATTAATTCTAGTTTATTCAAAGATACTATATGAACCTCATTGGTATATAACTGTTACAAATTAACTTTAGATTTATTATTTTTGGACAATAAGATTTTATAATCAATTTAAATTAATGGATTTAATTAAAAAAAGTTCCTTAACAACCTTCAGATCATTAGGCTTAAGCTTTGATACTGTTACCTTATCTTCAACTTTTATAAGATATTCTGCATCTACAATTTCTCCCTGATCATTCATATATAAGAAAAGACCGTCTGCAAAGAGCAGCGGATCCCTTGAAGGAAGGAAAACTTCGAATCTTATGAGCACTTCAGACCCATAAATACTGTCATGCAGCTCTAACATCTTTTCTTCACTTTTAAGAGCCTCTTTGAATA
>PLTK01000141.1 GCA_003164415.1 Methanobacterium sp.
ACTCCATGATCCCCTATGAAACATATAAAAAAAAGAGGATTACTTGAATGGATATATAAACCTAAAAGCGAGCTTTACAAACGAGTACATTATACAAGGCATATTCTTTTAACTGGACTTTTAAAATCAACTACGGAAACTAGCTTACTTGTAATCGGATTTAATCTTATTTTTTATGGTATGGTTGAACCAAGTCAATTCAAAGATTATGTTATTCCCATAGGAATTATGGCAATCATGGGAAGTGTTATAGTTGATTTTGTTGGTGACCATATTAAGATGGTTAAAAAGGATGAAGAATTCCAAATCACAGAAAATCTGATGGATGAAAAGATACAAGAAAAGGCAATAACCGAAAAGAAAGCTCGAGAGATTGCTAAGAAATTAGTTGATAAAGAATTAGAAGATCTTGCAGATACATTATGTGATGATGATAAAAAGCCAGATAAATAATATATTTTAATTTTAATTTTAGAATTTGATAACATTTCAACAAGTTATAATCATGAATGGTTCTATAATGGACCTGTTCCAACCATAATCGGAACATGAAATAGTATTAAAATATTTTACAAGGGACGGTTTAAACGTGGATTATCCAACAATAAAAATATCTGAACTTAAAGAACATCCTAAAAATCCTAGGAATCATAGTGAAGAACAGATAAAAAAGATAGCAAAATCCATTAAAGAATTAGGATGGGGCCGTCCAATAATCATCAGTAAAGATAATTACATTCTAGCAGGACATGGAGCATACATCGCAGCTAAAGACTTATTAAAATATACAGAAGTCCCATTTAAACAGATGGAACATCAACATGATAGTCCTGAAGCTATTGCATATATGGTCGCAGACAATAAACTCACAGATGAAAGCGACTGGAACTACGGAAAACTAGATTTAGTATTTGAAGACTTAAAATTACAACATTATGATTTAGAATTAACTGGATTCGAACCATTACAATTAGATGAGATAACAGAAAAAATCCATCCAACAAAAATAAAGGAAGATGATTTTAATCCTGAAGATGAAACAATTGAACCCATTGTAAAACTCGGAGATATCTATCAATTAGGAAACCATCGTTTAATGTGTGGAGACAGTACAACTAAAGAAGATTTCCAAAAACTCATGAATGGCCAGAATCCAGACATGGTCTTCACTGATCCGCCATACAATGTCGATTATGGAGCCAGTAAAAATCCACAAGGATGGACTAAAGAAAGAAGAGTAATATTAAACGATAAACTAAGTCAAAACGACTGGGTAGAATTTAATAAAAAAATAATAGAACATCTCAACACATGCAAAGGAGATATTTATGTCTGGGGAGCAAGTGGACCCGATGGAATGCTACAAAGATTAATGTTAACAGAAGCAGGAGCACATTGGAGTGCAACCATAATTTGGAAAAAACAAACCCTAGTATTTGGACCTGCAAAATACCAACGAATATATGAACCCTGCTTCTACGGATGGTTCGATAAATCATCATTTAGAGCAGACAGAAAACAATTAGAAGTCTGGGAAATAGACAGACCACACAACAATAAACTACACCCCACAATGAAACCCATCGAACTATGTGCCTACGCAATACAAAACAGTAGCATCTCCAACCAAATAGTCCTAGACCTATTCGGAGGATCCGGAAGCACACTAATCGCATGTGAACAAACAAACAGAAAATGCTACATGATGGAATTAGACCCACACTACTGTGATGTAATTATAAAAAGATGGGAAGAATTCACAGAACAAAAAGCTGAATTGATACAATGAAAGAAACTCAACGACACTTAGATGCATTTGAATTATATCTCCAACATAAACAATCTGGCACCAATACTGAAGATTCCATAAAGTTACTTGTAGGTGACTTGAAGGTTACCCGAAAGACCCTCTATATCTGGAAAAAAGAGTTTAATTGGGATGAAAAAGAAGCCATCAGAAGTCTTGAAATAAATAAGGAAATTCAAACCAAGACAAATAAGTCAATTGTAGACAATAAAATACAATACTTGGGTGTTTACCATCGTTTATTAAAGAAGCTTGCGGATAATGGGTATAATATTGATATATGTAATGTTAATGATCTTAGTGTTGTAGTTAAGGGAGCGTTACTTCTTCAAGATGAACCTACTGAAAATATAAAATCAGATACTACATTGGATGAACAAAGAGGCCTGGAACGATTGAAAAATATTGAGGCCCAACACAATGACAGTAACAGCGACCCAAGAGATTCAACAACAAGTCCAGATAGAAATTCATCAGACACTACAGGATGAACCTGAAATTAATAATGTTCAAGATCTTATAGATTGGAAGATTGAAGTATGGAAACGTCAATTTAATGTTGATTATCGAATCCAAGCATTATTCAATTCACTCTCAATAAATCAAAAAGATAATTTTTATGAAACAGTTATTCTAAATCCTTATATTCCTGTAGTTCCTTTTTTCAATCAGATTCTCCTTTTATTCAGTCCAGGTTCAACCCTTTATGGTGGAGCTCGTGGTGGAGGTAAAACAGAAGCCAGTCTCATTGGCGCCCTTCAATATGTTAAATATTCATTATGGAAAGTTGGAATATTCAGATTAACATTTCCAGATCTAAGTGTACCTGGAGCCATTATGGACCGTGCTCTAGACTGGTTAAATGAAAACCCAATACTCGAAAAAGCAGGCATAAGTCCGCATTGGGATAGTAGTAAGAAAACCTTTACATTCCCTAAGGGTTCCAAAGTAATGTTTGGACATGTCCAACATGAAAAGGATGCAGACAAATATCAAGGTTCAGAATTTCATAAACTAATTTTTGATGAAGCAGTACAATTCACAGAATCAAAATTAACCAAAATTAAAGGAGCAAACCGTAAAAAAATCAACGACCCCTTACCATTAAGCATATGGTACACTGGTAACCCTGGAGGAGTCAGTCACGATTACTTTAATGACAACTTTGTTAAAGGACCAAGCAACTTCATCAACTCCAAATACACAGACAATCCCTACCTAAACCATGAAGCATATGGTAAAATCTTTATACAAATAAAAGACAGTGACCCTATACTATACCGCCAATGGAAACATGGAGATTGGGAAG
>PLTK01000107.1:0-8950 GCA_003164415.1 Methanobacterium sp.
TGTTAAACTTCAAATCTATATCATTGATATATTCAATACTGTTCATCATAGATTTGAATGCACTTGCAAATTCTTCTATTTTAAAAACAATAACCTCTTCATGGTCAGTAAATAATTTCGGATGATACAATTCACCATAACGACCATATGATGCTCCGGGACTTGCTCTCATTTTATATTCCCTCCATTTGTTGGAAATAAATATATGAAATACAAGGTATATCCTCCCAGAGTTAGAGTGTGTGGGAAGTTAGCAGGAAAATTAAAATATAACTGCAAGAATTATTAAAAATAATTGTATCCTTGTTATTACCCTCTCAATGTCAATGTTGCAAAACAGCACCTCATTTACAATCAACGGTACTGTTATTTAGACAATGTTAGTCCGGCATCCTTTTCCTGATATATTACTGTTGGATATGACCAGTGCGGTTTTAATGATCTCAGTTTTATTGTATAGGTATGTATTCAAGTACTCCGAACAGGGTTTTTCGCTAAAATAGAATTCATATTCAACATTATAATAAATATTGTTTAACATCCTCATTCGGGAGTATAGCATAAAATCCATCAGTATCGGCATATATTGGTTTAAAACCATGTTCTTCGGATTTTTCCATTGTCTTTTGGAGAAAATCTCTTCCCCATGCCGTTATAGCTTCTGAACATTCAATGCTATACCATCTAAATGTACTGTGATTATAAAGCCCATATATGGTGCTGGTAAGTCTTTTTAATGCTTCTTGTTGAAAATTTAGCATTTGAAATTCTCTAGGTTCTGTGGATTTTTTCATCATGGATTTTTTTTGGATTCTGTTTTCTAAGAGTTTGCTAACAACAGAGGGAATAAATCCTTGTGGAGTTTTCCTGAACTTATAACCGAATTCTGGTGCAATGTAACAGTCTTCAATACCATCTTCAACCAGTGTGTCGGGTGAAATATTTTTAGATACTATTATACTGGGATATAAACTCCTAAAGTCAAAGTAATATATGTTGGTGTGTAAACCCTTAACAGGTTCTTCAACATAGCCTCCCACCACATCTCTTAAATAAGTTCCAAATTTGTTGGGGGCCATATCCCCATATTCAAAAGCCTTCCTTATTAAATACCATTCTACCTGCTTACCTGAACCCATACGAGCCACATCAAACAGGGGTTGACCAATAAGTCGTGTTAACTCAATACTTAATGGCAGCATCTTCTCTCCAATCTTGGTTACAGCCATTACATCTTCCAATTCATATCTAAAGAGCCTTTCCAATTTTTCACCATCATCATTCCACGAGATGTATACCTCATGTCCAGGGATATCAATTTTATCCTCTCCAAAAAGCTCTTTATACACTCTTTTCAGTGTGTGATGTTCTAATGGTAGATTACGGCGCATGTTAGAGTACAGATCGATATGAATTCTTCCTTTTATCACCGCAGCATTTCTACGACCATTATTCACGATTTTAAGTGATGATCCATCAACTCCTAATTTCAGAGGTACACCTAACTTTTCTGCCCGCTCCTTTATATAAGGAAAGTCAAAACGGTCTGAATTATATCCAAGAATAATATCAGGGTCTTCTGATTGTATGGTGTCAACATATTTTTTTATTAGTTCTTTCTCGTTAGGGGATGTTTCTACAGAGTCTGATGATGATATTTTGGTTGTGATATACTTTCTGAAAGCCCCGGTTACTTGAAAAACTTATCATGATGATGGAATCTTCCTTCACTTTTGGCATTCCATCAGGATTACAAGCTTCAATATTAAAACTCAGCATGTTAAGTTCTTCTAAACCGGATCCTAAATTCTGTGGTTCGTTATGTATTTCAAATATGCATTTTTCATTAGATGAAAATCGATTGAAATTTAATACTTTCCCCTCCACTTCAACAATGTTCATGGGGAATAATCCTTTATCTATAAGATATCTACGGTAAAAAGGTATATCATACTCTCTAATCTCTTCTACAGATTTTAAATTCAATATTTTATCTTTTAATTTATATATGTCCTGTGGATGTTTCAGAGTTACCTTCAGAAAATCTTTTAATTTTCCGTTATCATTACTTCGAAGTTTTTCTCCTTCGAGTTCTAATATGTCTAATTCGTTTATACAGTCATCAGCATTGTTTGGATGGATATATATGTAGGGTTTGAAGCTTTTGTCTAGAGCTATTATTTTTGATCCTCCACCATTTTCTCCCATGAGTTTGCCGAATAATCTTATCATTGGAATACGGTTCTTGGTGATGTAATCAATGTCTAAGAGCACGAATTTTCTAGTCTCCATATGGGATTTAATTTATTATATGTTGGTTATAATACTTTTTAAATCATTATTACTTCTCATATGCTCTCTACCTCAATTTCCATGACCTTTGGATGATATATTATTTCACCCAGGTATGGGGAGAAGGTGAACTATATGAGAGTGAGTGAGGGAGTACCCAGAGGAAGAATTGCAGAACTATATAACCCTGAAATGTTCTAGGAACATGAAGAAGTCATTGTATTTACTAGAGATGAATTCAGTCGGTTTTACAATTCAATGCAGAAGCAAATAAACTATATTAATGATATAGATTTGTTTCTTGATAGGAGGGAAAAATGGATGTTAATAGGACATTGGATAAAAATTACGGAAAGAGTGTACATCCTATATAGGAATATAGAATCAATACTAATAAAAGAAGCATCATTACAATGCTTATCTCGATGCAAGTTTACATAATGCTGTTAGAAATATACAAAATAATGTGGAAGTAACTAAAAAGAAATTACCAGTACAAACAAAACTACAAATTTGAATTAGGTTGTATATGAAAATATGAAACTTTGATATTTTATTGATTAATTTAATGAAGTAAAATAAGATTGATAAGACTATATAATCTTCCAATTAATCCCATTGCTTAGTACATCCTGAAAGTCCTATAATTCCACTACTAAAATTATTATTAAAGATTAGATTAATCCACTTCAATTAAACTCCCCTCTTAACATTTTTTTTTTATTGGATCTCTACTAAATTGTGGAAAACATGTACATTCATCATGGAGTGGAGGGATCATGTTCCTTTGGCATATATCGAATATTTTTCCTTCATATGTCTCACGACACAAATCACAACCATTAGAATTAACCCGGACAATAAATGATTTAGATTTCTTTCTAGTTAATGCTTCTACATAACTTAAAAGATTGGATGACCGCATTCTTTCAGTAATGGAAATTTTATTTGCATCTTCAGGCGAAATGCCCACAATTTCAGTCTGTATAGTTGTAAGTATTTGACTGGGCATTGTTTTGTTTTTATATGAATCAATAAAGATTTGTCTAAGTGTATCTTTATCTGAATCTGTTAAATTAGAGTAGTCTATAGGACTATTTGAATATAATTTTTCAATAATTTCTTGTTTTTCTTCAATTGTAAAACTTATAGGTGGACTTGATTTAGAGATATCGTTTAAAGCAGATTTAATTTCCTCATGCCCACAATTAGGACATATTCTTCCAGTTATCTTTGTTCCACATTCATTACAAAACATTTACCCATCCCCGAAAAAAATATAATAAGTTAAATAATAATCTACTTATTACTAATTATTATTTTTACCGTTTTAGTTTCCGAAGATCCTTCAACCTTTTACGTGCATTTTCACGTATGCACAATATTTGATAAATGGAGCTATACATGAGTAAACACATAGCTTTATAAGTAAAGTCATATATGTGGGTCATGATCTATAGCATCTTATACAGATTCTTTGAGAAAGTAAGTATACAGGCAATATACTATTTCAAAGTCAATAGTTTATATTTTTTAGCTATTCATATGCTCGTATTTAAGAATTAAACTATTTATATATTTTATAATTGAAATTCTATCAAAATTATGGATGTAATATATTATTTTATGCCATATTTTGCTTTAATCTATTAATAATCACTTTGTTGTTCGATATTAACTTTGGCAAGGAAGCACAGGTGATATTCTTTTTGTATATCTAAACTATTGCATCTGTATAATATTTAAAAATCGCAATGGAGGAAACGTTTACTTTTTATCACTCGCTTGCTCGTTTAATTAAGAAATTAATCTTAAAATTATTTTAATTTACAGTGCAGTAATGAGGGACTATTTTTCGAGGTAAATTGATCGTGTAATATGGCTATTGAAAATTTTCTATTATAGTCCCTCCAATTATTCAAAAAATCCTAATAATGATATTATTTTATATGATCATGACCTAATGAACTATATATTATGGACTTAATTATTTGATAATTATTTCAATGGGATTTATATTTTATATAGGGATAATTTTTGTTATTAAGTTCAAAAATCTATATTTAATTTTATATTTAATTCATTTGGGGTGGATGTAATTGGACAATGAATTTGAACTTAGAAAGTTTGTTGCACCCGAATTTGTGTTTGGTTCCAGTGCTAGATTTTTGTTGGGAAGGTATCTCAAGAATTTCGAAGCAAAAAAAGTTTTTTTAGTAACAGATCCAGGGATAGTTTCTTCAGGGTGGCTTGATGAGATTATTGGAGCTTTGGAATCTGAGGATTATGAATATGAAATATATTCCAATATTAAATCAAATCCCAGAACAGAAGAGGTTATGGAAGGGGCCCGAGTTTACGAGAGTAAAAGATGTGATGTGATAGTGGCTCTTGGTGGTGGCAGTCCAATGGACTGTGCAAAGGGTATAGGAATCGTAACTTCAAATAAAAAACATATAAACGAATTTGAAGGTGTAGATAAAGTTAGTATGCCATCACCTCCATTAATATGTATACCAACTACTGCAGGTAGTTCTGCAGATGTATCCCAATTTGCGATAATATCAGACAGGCTGAGAAAAGTTAAAATGGCAATTATCAGTAAGAAACTTGTTCCAGATGTTGCATTAATAGATCCTGTTACTACTAGAACCTTAAATCGGCATATGACTGTTTGTACGGCATTTGATATATTAAGCCATGCTATGGAGGCTTATGTTTCTAATGCAAGTTCACCTATTACAGATATCCATTCTATTGAAGCAATAAACCTTTTCTCATCTAATATAATACCCTGCATCAACGATCTTNNTCTAGGTGGTTTTAAAGATCTGTCTCATGGAGAATGTAATGCCCTTCTTTTAGAATATGTTGTGGATTTCAACTTCTCCTCTGAACCAGAAAGATACCTTAAAATAGCTAAAACCCTTGGATTTGATGATTTAAATGATAAATACGGTCTTATAAATGGTATAGTAAATCTTAAAATTGAAACTGGAGTGAATCGTACACTTAAAGAGATAGGTGTGGAAGAAAAAGATATTCCAGAGCTTGCACAAAGGGCAATGCAAGATCCATGTATAGTAACCAATCCAGTAATACCTAAAAAGATTGATGTGGAGGAAATATTTAAAAATGCATTATGAAACTGATGATTGGGATTCATTACGTGATAAGATTATAGGTCTTGGTGAATCTTCCATACAAAAAAGTTATTATCCTGAGTTAAAGAAGAGATTGGGTGAACTTGAAAGATTTCGTGCTTTGCTAGATCAAAGTAATGATCCAATTTTCCTTCTAGAAATTTCATCAGGACGTTTTACTGATGTTACTAAATCAGTATCAGGATTATTAGGATACACCCATGAAAAGATGCTAGAGATGACCTTAAAAGACATGGTGAATAATAATGAAATGATGAGAATTCAACTAATTTTAAATGAAATGGTTGAAAACAATGAATCAACTGGTAAAAAAACCTTTTCATCGATTTTCAATACTGTTGACAGTCAAAAAATTCCAGTTGAGATAAGTGCAAGTGTTGTTAATTTCAGCGATGCACTTTATATTGTCATGGTAGTAAGAGACATTACCGAACGTGAAAAGGCAAAAAAGGCTTTTGAAGAATCAGAACAGCATTTAACAGATATTATAGATTTTTTACCAGATGCAACCTTTGCAATCGACCAAGATGGAAAAGTTATAGCTTGGAACAGAGCCATTGAAGAGATGACTGGCACCAAAAAAGAAGACATCATTGGTAAGGGGAATTATGCCTATTCTGTACCATGGTATAATGAACATCGCCATGTTCTTATTGATCTTATAGGAAATAATGATTCAGAGTATATTTCAAAGTATAAATACGTCAAAAAATACGGCAAAACAATTTATGCAGAAGTCTTTGTACCTTCAGTGTACAATGGTCGAGGTGCTTATCTATGGGTAACAGCATCACCACTTTTAGACAGTAAAGAACAACAATATGGTGCAATTGAGTCTGTAAGAGATATTTCTGACCGTAAAAAAGCAGAAGACAAAATAAAAAAATCTTTAGATGAAAAAGAAACTCTTCTTCGAGAGATCCATCATAGAGTCAAAAATAATATGCAGATTATTTCTAGTTTATTGAACTTGCAAATAGAATATGAGAACTTAGATGAGACAGTAGGAGTTTTAAAGGAAAGCCAAGGTCGGGTCAAAAGCATGGCAATAATCCATGAAAAACTCTATCAATCCTCAAGTTTTAACTACATCAATTTCAAAGAATACATAGAGAAACTTATTTTGGATATATTTTATTCTTATGGAATCACAACAAGCGCCATTGAATCCGTATTAAATATTGAAAATATTCATTTAAACATCGACACAGCTATACCCCTAGGACTCATCATCAACGAACTAGTAACTAATTGTGTCAAATACGCATTCCCGGAATGTAAAGGAAAAATAACCTTAAAACTCGTCTCAAACCAAGACTTAATAGAATTCACAATCAAAGATAATGGAACAGGAATACCAGAAGATGTCGATATAGAAAATTCAAAAACACTTGGTCTGCAACTAGTACAAACTCTTGTTAACCAATTAGAAGGAAAATTAGAATTGGATGTGAATCATGGAACAGAATTCAAAATCACATTCAAAGAATTAAAATACAAAGAAAGAATTTAAAATATAATATTTTCTAATTTCAGCTATTAGTTATGGGGTTACAAATGCAGGCAACACACCTTTATGATATGGTTAGTATCCAATTTCAGATCATTTATTTTAATTTTTATAAGATTCTAACGGCTTTTGCTTATCGTTAATTGCTCTATTCCGCTTGATTAATCGTTTTAATGCTCTTAAAATTGAGAAATGAAACAAGTGAGCTGATATTTTGACAAGAACCACATAATGGATCTATTCAATTATTTATATCTCCAATGGGCGAAACATTTCGCCTAAACATGCTGCTATGCAAGCTCGCAAGCAAACAATTCATCAATTTATTATAAAGAACATAAAAAAAGTTGATTGAATGTGTTTCAATTGGATAAAGGTATTCATTGATTTATGGTACTTTTGCAGTTTTTATTTTTAAAATATGCGGTATAATCTTTCTAAACTTGTTGATATAGATTAAATATGTGTCCTATAGGTTTTATTTAAATTTATCTTGTTTAATTATAGCTACCTTAATTAATTTGGCATTTCTATAGTATATACATCATTCAATCATATGTTACGCCAATTTAAATAGAGCTAAGTTTATATAAAATTTCATTTGTTATTTTAATAATATCCACCGCATCGATGGTTCGATCAAGAGATAAAATAAAATTATTTTAATATTCTGTTTGCTGTTTCCAAGAGTTGTATATTGAATTTAACTAGTAATCGATCAATTTTATCCATAATTTGAATTGTATCAGCAAGTGAACGAACAACCTTCTGAAAAATGGTTTATATCTCCAAAAAAACAAATTTCTGTGACGACAATACTCCATACCATTTATCAAGAACATTATAACCTCCAAATGAGGGTGACAATGATATAAAAAATGGGGATAGTTTGATTATTCTAAAGATCCTTATTAATTTCATAGATATTATCTTTATAATAATATTTTATGTATATCAACAAATCCATGAATGATCATAAAAATATATTTATTTTGATGTATTGTTTTGTTAAAGGGTGGATTAAGATGGATTAGTAATTTTGATTTCATGACTGTATCCACAACATGTGTTGTGAACAATTATCCTATGTTTATTCTATTCCATTATTGAGTTATCTTTTTAGGTTATGGTGATATATTTTAGTAAAATTCGACCTAATCATAGGTTTTTCATGGATATTAGCAATGATTTTTTTTAGTTTTTAAATTAAACGTGAAAAATGTCACGATTTTAAATTAATATAGTATATGGTTGTGAAAAGAGTGTTAATGTTAGGAATAGTATTTTGTTCTCTATCTATGTTTCCCATTTAGATATAATTGGATTATTTGTCTAATTATATTTCTCTTTTAAATGTTCTTAGATTATTTTCTCTATTTGGATATTATTTCTAAAACTAATTTCCTTTGTACGAAAATAAAGGAAATGGAAGTGTAAAATAATGGAAAATTTAAAGAAAATTCTAATTTTTGCCCTTGGAATAGTGATGGCTTTCGGTCTTACACCTGCCTTCGCAGCAAGTCCTAGTGGAACTAACACTGTTACAACTAATGTTGGTCAGTCAGTGTCTCTAGTGGTTAGTGGTAATGCTGTTTTTGGTGGTTCTGGAAGTCCTCTACAAGCTGACGACGCAGTAAGTGGTGCTCAGCCTATTAATATATCTTCAACATCAAATGTTCCAATCAACGTATCTGTTAGTGCAACTGATTTTGGTGTTGGTAATGGTACTGGTAATATGCCAATATCTGCATTACAATGGACTAATTCAACACCATCTACTCCAACAGTACCTATGACGACATCAGGTACTCCAGCAACCGCATTAACTAACATGGGAGTTCCAACTCCAAATGGAGTAAATCCTTCTCAGAACGTGAACTTAGACATGCAGGTACCGTTTGGTACTTTAGCTAACGCTTACAATACTGTTGTAACCTGGACTGCAACACCTACATAAGGATAGATGGGTTAATATATTTACCCA
>PLTK01000107.1:9025-10170 GCA_003164415.1 Methanobacterium sp.
ATTCTTCTAAGGATAACGTAACTGTCTCATTTTCTAACATGAGTAATTCTCCTCAGGATAACTTAAATGACTCAGTTTCTATAGTGGTTACGGGCAATGCTACTTTTGTTAGTGTCGCAGCTGACAACATACTAAGTAATCCTCAGCCCATTAATATAAAATCAACATCTAACGTGCCAGTTAACATAGATGTTAAAGCACTTGATTGGACTAGTACTAATGGTAATATGCCATTATCCGCATTAAAATTCAGTAACACAATAACACAGACACCGATGACAACCGATGATCAAAATGCTATAACTAACTTAGAACCCAATAGTGCTCAGGACGTGAACTTGTACATACAAATACCATTCGGTTCACTACCTAAAAATTACAGTACTACTATAACCTGGACTGCAAGCCAAGTAACCTAAATTGGGTTAATTATTCCCCATTTTTAATTTATATTATCATAATAGAAATTATTTATAACATGATATTCATAAAATAATAATATGATAAAGGTGTTAACATGTTATTACGGAGTTATCTAAAAACTGCAGGTATCGTTGTATTAATATTAATCAGTTTAACTACGGCAGTTTGGGGAAGCAGTGGGTTATCTGTTAGTCCCGGATCAATAAATATTACAATGCAAAAACTCCAAGTAGATCAGGGAACAATTTCAGTTGCTAACATAGGTAATTCCCCACTAAATGTTACTATGAACACTAAACGGATAATGGAAAATTCAACTACCACTTTGTATGCTGATGATGGAATAGCAAAATGGATAACAGTAAATCCGGCTCAATTTACATTGGCACCCGGTGCATCACAGACTGTGAATTACACCATAAACATTCCCGCCAATGTTAACTACTATGATGCCATGGGAGCTATCCAAATAATAGGAACACCTCCAAATTCAACTAATAACCAGACTGGAGCTATTACCACCCAAGTAAAACAGGCCGTAGCTGTTTTGGTACCTATCACACTCGGTTTACCAGGGCCAATAATACAATCACTCTCCCTAACAAGTGATAATGTTCCAGGGATACTTTTATCTCTTATGTCCGGAAATTTACAATATAACGTTAAAAATAACGGAACAGTAAAAGCCCAAATGACAAACAATGTAACTGTAACAGGCTTAT
>PLTK01000102.1 GCA_003164415.1 Methanobacterium sp.
AAATCAAGTTGGGAAATAGAGAACATTGAGAAAGCACTTCAAATAGCAGAGAAATCATTTATGGAACTTGAATTTACAGGTACAGAAGTCGAATTGGCTGCTCAACTTGAATATAACATGAGAATTAATGGATCAGAAAGGGCTTCCTTTGATTCAATCATGGCATCTGGGTCCAGAACAAGCTTACCTCACGGCACACCCTCAATGAATAAAGTTGAGAGTCCTATTTTAGTTGATTGGGGAGCTGTTTATAATAACTACTCATCAGACACAACAAGAACAATCATAGAAACAGAAAGACAGGAAGAAATATTCAATATAGTATTGGATGCCCAAAAAACTGCTATCAAAGCCATAAAACCTGGCGTAAGATCTTGTGATATAGATACTGCAGCTCGTGATGTTATAACTGAATATGGATATGGTGATGCATTTATTCATTCCACTGGTCACGGTGTTGGACTTGAAATTCATGAAAAACCTAATTTATCAAAAAACGATGAAGCTAAACTTGAAAAGGGAATGATTATTACTGTTGAGCCTGGAATTTACATTGAAGGTGAATTTGGTGTTAGGATAGAAGATATGGTTCTGGTAAAAAATAATGCCTCTGTTTTAAACAAAATTAAAACAAAAATGAACATTTAATTAATTTTAGACCTAAATATAAATGTTTTATTATTTTTTTTATAATTAAAATAATAAGCAACCTTATATACATATAATTTATATAGTAAATTAATATAAAAGGTGGAAAAAATGGCAATTATACCCACAGCACTATCTCCAGTATCAAAAAGTCTGGATAATCTTTTACCAGACAAATACCTAGTTTTAATACAGGAAAATCTTATTAGATCAGGGATGTATGTTAAAGCATCCGATCTTATGACACTGGTTATTTTAGGCGGGGTAGTATTTGGATTGCTTGGGCTGGTTTTATTCATTGCTATTGGAATAAATCCACTAATAGGGATGATTGTTGGATTACTAACACCCGTTGGTATTATTTTTGGTTGGTTATTTTTTTTAATGGAAAGAAGAGTAGATGCCATAGAACAAACAACACCAGATTTTCTAAGACAAATTGCGTCACTTTTAAGAGCAGGTATCGGTATTGAAACCGCTTTAGAAGACATTTCAAAACAGGGCGGTGGTCCACTCAACGACGAACTGAAAAGAGCCGTTATTGAGATAAAAATTGGAAGCACATTTGATGATGCATTACTTTCAATGGGTGACAGATTAAAATCAAAAACGCTTGATAGAACATTTCGGATGATTCTAGAGGGTAAAAGGGTAGGTGGAAGCTTATCTGATGTAATTGAAACCGTTGCAGAAGATTTAAGATCTGTACTCGCATTGAAACGTGAAAGAAGAGCAAACGTTATGATGTCTGTAATGTTTTTGATTATAGCCGCAATAATAGCAGCCCCATTTGCATTGGGAATGATCATGATATACTCGGGTTTCATAGGGACATTAGGTAAACCAAATCCATTATATGATGCATCGTACCTTGCAGCAAGCGGCTACATTATTATCCATTCTATAATAGCCGGACTTTTAATTGGAATAGTACTCTATGGTAGTGCAAGGAAGGGTGTAAAATTTTCATTAATACTTGCTCCAGTAGCCTTTGGGATATTTTACGTTATAAAAACCTTTGGAATGATGTTCATAGGCGTTTAAAATAAATGGGTGATAAAATGAATATTATTAAAGATGATGCAGCTCAAACATCGGTAGAAATGATTCTACTTTTTGGCGGTATAATTGTAGTTGTAATTGCATTTGCACTTCTCTACAGGGGTTACGTAAGCGGACTTGGAAGTGGGATAAATAATGGAACAGATTTAAATAACACTATGAACAACATAACCGCTCTTAAAAATATACTTTCATAAATACAGAAGATATCAACGAGTATTGATTTAAAATTATAATAAATTCATTTTAATGCTATTTTTAACTTTTTTTACCCATTCCAAAACTAAAATATTTGTAATATATTCAAAATGAATGAGTTTGGGAGGAAACACCAAATGAAAATGGTTATAAACGGAAAATTAATAGATAAAAATGATAAGATCAACATTTTAAATCCTGCAAATAGTCAAATCGTTGACACAGTACCTTCAGGAAGTCTTGAAGATATAAAACATGCTTTAGAGGCTGCAAATCATGCTAAAATAGTATTAAATGATATGTCTTCACGTAAGGTATCCAGAATCTTATATGATATATACGAGGACGTGTTAAAAAATTCTAATAAACTAGCCAAACTGATAACACTAGAAACTGGTAAACCCATTAACAATTCCATTGATGAAATAAACAGATCCGTAGAAACAATCTTACTAGCTGCAGAAGAATCTAAAAGAATTTATGGAGAAACTGTACCTTTGGATGCATGTATAGGTGGCAGAACCGCATTAGGATTTACAATAAAAGTACCATTAGGAGTAATATCCGCCATAACACCTTTTAATTATCCAATTAATCTTGCAATACATAAGATTGCACCAGCAATAGCTGCAAAAAATTGTGTGGTTCTTAAACCATCAATAAAAGCCCCCTTAGCTGCTCTGAAGCTTGTTCAGATCATGACAAGTCATCTTCCTCCAGGAGTAATAAATGCTGTAACAGGTCACAGTAGTATTATTGGTGATGAAATGGTATCCAGTCCTTTTGTAAACAAAGTATCATTTACCGGAAGCGTTGAAACAGGTATTTCAATCTCCAAAAAGGCAAGTATGAAAAAAATAACCCTTGAACTTGGTGGTAACGATCCTTTAGTGGTGCTTGATGATGCAGATATTAATAAAGCTGTTAAAGCTGCTGTAAGTGGATCTTTCATCAATGCAGGGCAAGTATGCATAGCTATAAAACGTATAATACTTCATGAGGCAATAGCNNTGAAGAAGCAGCTAAAAAAGTTGAAATGTTAGTGGATGATGCATTGAATAATGGTGCAGAGCTTTTATTAGGAGGAAAGCGAAGGGATGCATTTTACACTCCAACAATTATTGACTATGTAAAATCTAATATGAAAATTGTTAGTAACGAAACATTTGGCCCCATAGCCCCTATAATAAGGGTTAGCAGTATAGATGAAGCATTTGAAGTTGCAAACAATACCGAATATGGACTCCAAGCAGGGGTTTTTACAGGGAGCATCGAAACTGCACTCAAAGCAGTGAAAGTGATTGAAGCTGGAAGCGTAGTTATCAACAGACAACCAACATTTAGAACCGACAACATGCCATTTGGAGGATTCAAAAATAGTGGAATGGGTAAAGAAGGTATAAAATACGCAGTTGATGACATGACCAAGACGAAATTAATAGTATTTGGCTAAGAACCCAGTACTTACAAATTTTCAGACAATTTTGGATAAACAACCCTTATACCATCTTCTTCAAGTACTTTGAAACGTTCTTTGAAGGTTGTATGTACTGGATAAAGTATTTCTGGTTGTATTTCCCGTATCATATCTAATAACTCGGGTCCAGATGCATGTCCAGAGACATGCATTTTGTGTACCGGAAGAAGATTAAAATGATCCAACCAGTTCTCAACACGTCTTTCATCAAATTCCATTTCTTCATCAAATGGTTCTGTAACAGATTTAATATAAATTGAATTTACAGGCTTTATATCTATTAACTCTTTGAGCTCAAAAAAATCACAGCGGAATATATATTTATGAGGTTCTTCTTGGATGTCCTTATAGTTGATAGCGTTACCACTTTCAATGAATTCCTTCTCCCAATTTTTATAGTCAGAAGATTTGTGATTCGGATCAATATCTGAGCTACACAACCATTCTCCATCGTAACAAACAAAGGAATCCTTTCCAATCAGTCCCCATCCTCGCTTAGGAATGTAAACTTCCACATCTTCTAGTTCCGGATAATCCCTACCACTAAAAAGTTTAAGCAAGTAGGCCTGTTTCAAATTAACCACCAAAGTTCTGTCTGTATCTCTGGCAACTTTGTAAAATGTTAAAAGACGATCAATATCTCTAATTGGAAAGTTTACAATAACAAGCCCTTTAAAATTAGATATGAGATTTTTTGCATTAATCTCAATATCTTCCTCAGTTTCTGTACTTGGATTATCTATCCTGGTACCCTCAGAAATCAACACTTTAGGGTTCGATCTTTTTGCTTCTTTAACAAATTTATTGGTTAACGTAGGATTTCTACCATGAAATCTTAGATCCCCTGTATAAACAACAGTTTCTCCATTATTTTTCAAAAGAAACGCCGAAGCTCCGGGCAGAGAATGATCAACAGGAGCACTTTTAATTGTGAAATCTCCTATTTCAAAACTTTTATACGGTTCAACAATATTCAACTCCCTTTCCATCCTAGCATCTTTACCTGAAAGTCTTTTATAACCATCAGCATTCTTTTTTGCTGTGTAATAAAAGGTTTTTTTGTAATCTAATGTTTCACCGAATGAAACTGCACTTGTATCCTCTAAAACCTTTAAAATAAGCTGTGAATCCTTAGTCATGTAAAGGGGTATATCATGACGTAGATGATGTATATAAGCGGAATGATCCATATGGGCATGACTTAAAAGTATTCCATTAATAGATGGTTTCTCTGGTGAATCTAATCCGGAGTGACGGAGATAATCTTCCCTGTAAATTCCTTTTATTTTAGGAAGAAGTCCCATCTCAATAAAATCCATTATACCATTACTTTTACGGGGTTGTAGAAACTCTGAAAAATAATCATTTGCCTTATTAAAACTCATACCAAAATCTAAAAAAAATGAAGTGGAATTTGAGCCTACTAATATCTTATTTCCACCTATCTCATCGACTCCACCGTAAAAATCTATATTGACCATGTTTCTAATGGGGTTAATCTTACTATAATTTTTTTCTATTTAAAGAAAATATTATAAAAAAATTTTATTTCAGAAAGTTTTCAACCAAGTTACGTGTTTCATTAAGTGAGTCAAGTGGAATTCCATGGGGCATTTCTCCTAACTCTCCTTCAACATCTTTAAGTAAACCCTCACTTCCTCGAAGGAACATACCTTCACTTGGGACTCCCATGAAAACTGTAGGAGGTAATATTGCAACAGCTACCCTGTTTCCTTCTTTAACAGTTAAATTGTTGGTCACGACGGTACTCGCACTTTTTCCAAAGTTTACATTACACACTAAAAGTTTATCTAATTTCTGAATGCTGACAATTTCACCTGTTTTTATATCTATTCCTATAACCGGATCGTTGATTGGCCCGAGTAAAAGACGTTTATCCACTGTATAAATGGTATTAAGTGCAAATTTCATCTTGGCAATGGATTCTACAAGTTTCTCTTTTTCTTCTTTATGCACCAGTTTTAAAAACTCTAGATGCCACCTATCTCCACCTAATGATTCAATTATATCATCGACCCTTTTTTTGAGTTCATCAATCTGTGGAGAAACAGCAAGATCGGATGGTTCCATATATGAAAAATACATCACTTGTATAATGGGCAACATAGCTCTTGCAGAAAGTAAACATTTTTGTTTGTTCCATATACCTTTCAGATTTGCACCTTGTGCTGTTCTTATGAATAAATCTACTGATTTCTCTAAAACACGTAATCTATAATCTTTACTTGTATCCCACATTTTCTCACCATTATTTATTAAAAATATTGTATGAAATTAAAATATATTGGACAATTTAGCATCTTTAAAATTTTATTTACAGCAAGGAGTAACTTATTCTATTATTGAAATCTTTGAATGTCAAAGATTATCTAATTTAATTCACAATTTTATGCTCTGATCTGAGGTAGAATAATATAATCTATTTTTTTGAAAATGATTATGTTTAATATAATTAGATAAATTTAAGGATAAATAAACGTAAAACAACCATATCAGATTAATATAAATTATTATATCCAACTGATATTTTTAATTTAGTTTTATAAAAACTTATACATTGTGATTTGTACAAATTGGGATAAATGTGGAGTACACCAACAAAATAGTTATCAAATCCTAATAGGATCCATATTAATTATTATTGAAGAAATTTGTTGAAAATTTAATATAATTTGTACAGAATTAGTAATTTAATCAATCTAACTTACAATTATGAAATTTTTTTTGTATTTTAATAGTGAAAATTTGATTATTGACTGATTAGTCGTAAGGTTTAAGTATATAGAAGGATTTAAATTTAGATTAGATTGTAAATTTTATTGATAGATTAGAAAGTATAAATGGCAATCTTAATTAAGAAGAACTTGCCATATTAAAGGATAGGTGGTAGTAATGGTAGATTTATCAAGCCTGTACAATTTAGATGTGTACACAACACGCGGAAAGTACGTTGGAAGAATTCATGATGTTGTATTGAATATTAAAAAGGGTAGAGTGTCCCTATTAAAGACAACAGCCATGAAACCAGATAAAAAAAGTGTTGGATTAAAAGATGTAATTAAAACCAGCATAAGAATAGTTCCAGAGGGAGATGAAATTCGTCCACTTAAAGAGGAAGGAAGTATTGAAATACCTTATGAACGTGTTCAAGCTGTTGGAGATATTTTATTGATTAGTCCAGAGATAGTTCAAACACCTGTTAACCCAGAGATGTAGGAAGTACACTATGAATGTTGGGATTCTTGGATGCGGCGCCATAGCTAATATAATAACTAATTTTGCAGTTGAAGGTAAGCTTGGTGTTGATCTAAAATTTTTTTATGATAGGGATATGGAAAGGGCAGAAAACTTGGCTTCACAAGTTGATGGCACCGTAGTTTTAAACATAGAAAATATGCTGGACAAAGTAGATCTTGTTATAGAGGCAGCTTCCCCGCAGGCAGTTTCAGAAACTGTACCTCAAGTATTAAAACATGGTGTAGATATTATTATAATGAGCATTGGAGCTTTAATGGATTTTAAACTCCGGGAAGAATTAAAAACCCTAGCTTCTAAGAACAATGCAAAAATATATGCCCCATCAGGTGCAATTGTCGGGATTGATGGTATTAAAGCCGCTTCAATTGGTAAAATTGAAAGTGCTACCCTAGTAACTCGTAAACCTCCACGTTCTTTGGGTGTGTCCGCTGATGAAGAGACAATACTCTACGAAGGAAAAGCTGGAGATGCTGTTTTGAAGTTTCCTATGAATATCAATGTAGCAGCAGCAATTAGTCTTGCGTGTGGAAGGGAAATTGATGTTAAAATAATAGCAGATCCGGCTGTTGACAGAAACATGCACGAAGTTCATATAGTTGGGGATTTTGGTGAGATTACAACTATCACCCAGAACATTAGATGTTCTATAAATCCTAAAACAAGTGTTATGGCTGCTTATTCTGCCATTAAACTATTGAATGGATTGAATGAAACCTTAAGAATAGGAACATAAATAGAGACCATTGTCTTTAGAAAATATAAATATAAGTCTCACCCTCTAATTTTAATTTACTCTGATTTATTTAGTTCTAAATACTATAATTTATTGTAACAGCATAACAAAATTGATTTTAAAATGGTTTTATTATGAAAGACTGTGAGATATTCTCCAATTTAAAGGTACCATGCGGTTCTAAAATTATTATAAGAGCAGATGGTAGAAATTTTTCAGGTCTATCCAACATGCTTGAACTTGAAAGACCCTATGACAAATTTTTTGCGCATTTGATGATTGATGTGTGTTCTGATTTTTTTGTTGAATTCAGTCCCAAGTTAATTTTCACATTTTCTGATGAAATTAATGTACTACTGTCCGAAATACCATTTAATGGACGTGTAGAGAAATTAAATTCGGTATTTGCAAGTTTCATTTCTGGTTCATTCACTAAAAATATAAGCAAATATTTAAATCATTTTAATAAAGCTGAGCCTTCCAATTTAAAACCTATTTCATTCGATTCTAGAGTTATACCATTATCAGACCAGGGAGTTATAGAATACTTCAAAAATAGACAGAACGAAGCATGGCGAAATTGTTTGAATGGATACAGTTACTGGAAACTCAGGGAAGAACACGGTAAATCTCGAGCTGTAGAAATTTTAAATAAAAAGAAAAGTAGCGAACTGCATGAAATTCTATTTGAAAGAGGGTTGAATATGTCAGAATTACCTCAATGGCAGAGGAGAGGTATTGGATTATATAAAAAAGATATCTCAATAAACGGTTACAACCCAATAAACAAAGAAAATGTGATATCAAACAGGTCAAAAATTTATAATGATTGGAAATTGCCCTTATTTGATAATGAATTTTTTAACAAAATACTCAATTAAATGGAGATTAATATTATACTTATAATTAAAAAAATTGAAGGACCCCTAACATGTTCGGACTAGGCAAGAAAAAATTTGAAGAAATACATATAGATCGTGAATTGGTTGAGGAAATAAAGGACATCGCAAGAGAGTCTTATCCATTAGAATTCAGTGCTATGTTACAAGGCAAAATTGAGGATAATGTTTTAAAAATACAAGGACTTATTTTTTTACCAGGTGCTGCTTCCGAGTCAGGTGCGGTAATGGAAATTTTTATGATGCCCATGTTATCAGATGCAGTTGGTTCGGTACATAGTCATCCAGGTTACAGTGCAGAACCTTCTGGTGCAGATCTTCAGTTCTTTGCAAAAAGGGGATATTTTCACGTTATTATCTCACAACCCTACGACGATGATAGCATATGTGGATATGATGGTTTTGGAGAATTAGTAAATTATACAAT
>PLTK01000155.1 GCA_003164415.1 Methanobacterium sp.
ATGCTTCAAGGGGACTTGGATCTACTGCAGAAATCATGGAGTTTGCAAAGGATCTTGGAAGGCCAAGAGGAGACTTATTTGAGATTGGAGTATGGAGAGAATCCTTGAATATTGTAGATAATGAATTATATTATATGCAAGCAGTTCACCAGGAATCTGATGTGGTACCTGAAAATGTGGATGCTATTAGGGCCATGCTTGAAATGGAAACAACCCCAGAAAAGTCTATAGCTAGAACCAATAAAAATATGGGCATTATTAAATAATTTTATTCCCCATTAATTTTTTTGAATCAAAAATATTTAAATCATAACTTAGATTGTATTTCTGGAGGGAATATCACTTTTACACCCTGATCTTCAAACTCTTTCATATATCTTAAATCTTCTGTAAATATGAATGCTTTATCATCAAATCCATAGGAAATAAACAATTTTAAATGCCTTAAAGTTGCCCCGAAATTCTGGATTTTAGGTTGTATCTCTATAAAATATCTAGAATAGTGTTGATGATGATCTCCCTGATATTTCATGATATCTTCGCTTTCACAACTTGGACAGCTATCCATATTTTTATGGGTTAAATTACAGTTTTTACATAAATAACGTGGGACAACAAAAATAATATCAGGTGCACCTATTCTAAATCCGTTGTTTGAAATTATATACTCCTCTGCATGAATTTTTACATTATCCCAATCCCATTTTTCAGCTTCAGGAGTGTTTTTAACGATTACATGCATTAAATTATCTTTATTAAGCAACCAGATGAGCATTTTATCATGCTCCGGTGTTTTCAATTGCTCATCATCAATATTCCAGAATTGATCTAAACTTTGTGTTCTAGTTTTTTTTGTCATTAAATACACATCCATGATTAGTATTCAATATAGTTTTGAAGTTTATGACCTTTCTTCAAATTTAACATTTTTGTTAGACACTTAATTTCTTTTAAATATTTGTTATAAATTTAAAATCCCTGAATGACATTGTAGGTTAGATTCAATTCAAAAAGTCAAAATATAATGAATATCAATATTATTAAAACATGAGATATGATTTTCATACCCATAGTAAATATTCAGCCGATGGTTATGTTGAACCTAAAACAATGGTAAAAGTTGCTGTTAAAGCAGGTCTTTCAGGAATTGCAGTAACAGATCATAACACAATAAAAGGTGGTTTAGCCGCTAAAAAATATGAAACTGATGAAATTCATGTAATAGTGGGTTCTGAAATTTTAACTGATAAAGGTGAAGTTATAGGAATATTTTTAACGGAAGAAATAAAATCAATGCGTTTTATGGAAGTTATTGAAGAAATTAAAGCCCAAAATGGAGTTGTAGTAATTCCACATCCCTTTGATGGAATTAGAACCACTTCATTACATCCAACAAGTCATGATGCTAGATTCATTGATAATATAGAAGTTTTCAATTCAAGATGTGTGCGTCAAGCGTATAATGATATAGCAAAGGATTATGCAAAAGAAAATTACTTAAATAGCATTGCAGGAAGTGATGCCCATTTTGAAAATGAAATTGGAAATGCGGGAATAGAAACTGATTCTGATAACATTAAAGAAGCAGTTTTAAGTGGTGATGTTACTATTTTTGGTAAAAGATCAAATATTATAAACCCTGTCACAACTAAATTGCTTAAAATGTGGAGAGGTCAAAAATTTAAGTAAAGATTTATGTTTAACATTTTAAATTAACAATCAAGGAGTATTCAATGTGAAAAATAAAAGAGTTGATCTAGATCAATATTTATCAAGCTATAACGAACAAATAGGTTTGTTAGCTAGAGATATTCGTAATATGATCCTTGTACTAGTACCAGAAATGGATGAAGTCGTTAAATGGAAAAATCTATTCTATGAAAAGAATGGATTTGTTTGTGCAATTGTGTTACACAAAGACCATGTTAATCTGCAATTTGCTAGAGGAACCGAACTTAAAGATCCTGCAAAAATGTTAGAAGGAACTGGTAAAAAAATGAGACATGTAAAGATCTACGATTCATATCTAATTAATACAAAACAGTTCAAAAACTTGATAATAGAAGCTGTTAATCTGAACATCTCATAAAAAAAAAACTAATTTAAGTTGATAAATATTTTTATAAAAATTTCTTTATATTAATGATGAGCAATAAGATTTAGTGGAAGAGATATAAAACATTTAACAAATATTTGTATAAATTTAATTTTATCTAGTTAAGATATTTTCAGGTGATTATAAATGGAATGTCAAGATTATGGACTTACTCGAGATACTGAAAGAAACAACCTCAATTTAAACCCACTTCAACGAGGGGGTGTTCTCCCCGTTGAAGCAAGAAAAGCCCTATATGAATTTTCTGAAGGTTACAGTGTTTGTGATTACTGTGCCGGAAGACTGGATGAAATATCAAAGCCTAATATAAAAGGTTTTCTTGAGGATCTGGCAAGCTTCATGAATATAGATCATGCCCGAACAGTTCACGGAGCTCGTGAAGGTAAATTTGCTGTTATGCATTCGCTTTGCAAACCTGGTGATACTATAATTGTTGATGGAAATGCGCATTATACTACACATGTAGCAGCTGAAAGGGCCGGACTTAACATGGTAGAAGTTCCGAATACTGATTATCCCAACTATGAAATAAGTCCAGAAAGTTACAAAGAAGTTCTTGAGGATTTAAGTGATCAAGGTGAAGATGTTAGTCTGGTACTATTAACACATGTTGATGGTAATTATGGTAACTTAACAGATTCCAGTTCTATAGGGAAAATATCCCATGATGCAGGGGTACCTTTGCTTTTAAATTGCGCTTATTCGATGGGAAGGATGCCAATAGATGCTAAAAAGC
The DNA here is from genome assembly GCA_003164415.1 of Methanobacterium sp. GTDB lineage: Archaea > Methanobacteriota > Methanobacteria > Methanobacteriales > Methanobacteriaceae > Methanobacterium_B. The sequence goes on from PLTK01000155.1 coordinate 2,853, forward strand.
TTAATGCTGATTTTGTTGTTGGAAGCGGACATAAGAGTATGGCAGCATCAGGACCTATTGGTGTTCTTGGTTTAAAGGAAGAATGGGCAGATATCGTACTAAAAAGATCTGATAGGCATACTGTTAAGGAACTTGAGATGTTAGGATGCACTAGTAGAGGAGCACCTGTTGCAACACTTATGGCTTCATTACCATATGTAATCGAAAGGTTGAAAAATTGGGACAAAGAAGTTGTTAGTACTAGAAAATTTGTAGATAAAATGGAAAAAATTGAAGGTGTGAGGCAATTAGGAATTCGGCCTACAGAACATGATTTGGTCCGTTTTGAAACACCAATTTTGGATAAAATAGCCGAAGCACATCCAAGAAGAGGTTTTTTCTTATATGAAGAGCTGAAAAAAAGGGATATTGTGGGTATAAAACGTGGACAGACTAAATGGTTCAAGTGTAGTATCTATGGTTTCACCCAGAAACAAAAGGAGTATATTGGCGACTCTTTCACTGGAATAGTGGATAAATATATTAAAAAGTAAACCCTGCTTTTTTTTATATATTTT
>PLTK01000076.1 GCA_003164415.1 Methanobacterium sp.
TTATTTCTAATGGGATAGTGCCATTGATAATGGCTGCCTTTGGAAACTATGGAGGATTCATAGGTTCAATAGCAACAGCAACAGCAGATACATTAGCTAGTGAAATTGGTGTAACTGTACAGCCAAGACTCATAACAACATTTAAAAAAGTACCGCCAGGAACAGACGGTGGAATTTCAGTACTAGGAACCGTCGCAGGAATTATAGGTGCAGGGATCATTGGAGTAGCAGCTTATTTATTGGGAATAAGTCAGGATCCTTTTTTAACTCTTAAAATCTCCATAATAGCAGGTACCGTTGGCTGCTTTGTAGACAGTATACTCGGAGCAGTATTAGAACGAAGAAATTATATTTCCAACGAATATGTAAATTTAATAGCTACAATCACAGGAGCTGCCATAGGCATCATCATGGTTTAGGTGATAAAATGAAAGGAATCATAATGATCATAGACGGGATGGGAGATCGTCCCCTAAAAGAGTTAGGATACAAAACACCCCTAGAATCTGCAATAACGCCAAATATGGATAAAATGGCAGAAAACGGAATATGTGGAATTATGGATCCAATAAAACCAGGTATACGGCCTGGAAGTGATACATCACATATATCAATACTGGGGTATAACCCTTATGAAGTTTATACAGGTCGAGGCCCTTTTGAAGCTGCAGGAGTTGGGGTGGATGTTCTCCCAGGAGATATAGCATTCAGGTGCAATTTTTCAACAGCCGATGAGAATGGAATTATTACCGACCGACGTGCCGGAAGGATAAGGGATGGAACAGAAGAACTGGCCAGATCTATAGATGGTATTGATATTGATCAAGATGTTAAGGTCATATTCAAAGAATCCACTGGCCATAGAGCGGTCTTAGTTCTTAGAGGTAATGGTCTTTCAGATAAGGTTTCGGATGCCGATCCAAAACATGAGGGAAAAGCTCCAAAGATGGTTGTAGCCCTAGATGGATCCCAAGAAGCTAATAAAACTGCAAATATTCTAAATAAAATAGTTAAAGAATCCTATGAAGTACTCAAAAATCATCCTCTGAATTTGAAACGAACAGATGCAGGAAAACCTCCCGCTAATATAATCATTCCAAGGGGTGCAGGTGCAGTTCCTAATGTCCAACCATTTGGAGAAAAATATGGTTTAAAACCTGTCTGTATTGCTGAAACAGGGTTAATCAGAGGAATAGCTAAAATCGCTGGTATGGAACTAGTCGATATTGAAGGTGCTACAGGTGGTATAGACACCAACCTGGAGAATATCAAAAATGGCATCATAGAAACCGCTTCAAAGGACTATGATTTCATGCTGATCAATGTAGATGGTGCTGATGAAGCAGGTCACGACGGTCAGATGGAAGAGAAAATTAAATTTATTGAGAAAGTTGATGCAGTTATAGGAGAGATCATGCAGATAGAAGATGTTTACTTCATATTGACAGCTGACCACTCCACCCCAATATCTACCATGGATCATACAGGAGACCCTGTTCCAATAGTTATTTGTGGACCAGAAGTACGGGTCGATGATGTGAAAAATTTCAATGAAAGAAGTGTGGTTAAGGGTGGGTTGTGCAGGATCAGGGGAAACAACATCATGGATATTCTCATGGACCTCATGAACCTATCAACTAAATTCGGAGCATAAAGAGGTTACAATAATGGTATGTGAAATTCCTAAACTCTTTGGTACATCGGGTATCAGGGGAAAAATAGGTTCTGATATTACACTAGAGGTCGCAGTTAACGTTGGTATGGCAATTGCAACATATGCTGGCGGTAAAGGATCTAAAATAGTTTTAGGCTATGATTCAAGAACATCTAATGTGATGATTGAAAATGCCGTGACTGCAGGAATATTACAATGCGGTTGTACAGTTCTTAAACTGGGAATGGCACCTACACCAGTTGTTGGTTATGCAACAATGAAACTTAAAGCGAATGCTGGTGTTATGATTACAGCATCCCATAATCCTCCAGAATATAATGGAATAAAGTTATGGAATCCTGATGGAATGGCCTACAGACAGGATCAGGAGAGGATTATAGAGGAAATTATTCACAATAAAATCTTTAAAACAGTAACTTGGAAAGATATAGGAAAGATTGAGGAAGTAGAATATGTTGTCTCAGAATATATTAAAGATCTCCTAAATCAATCCGATGTAAAGCCGGGTATTAAAGTTGTAGTCGATTGTGCAAATGGGGCCGCATCATATTTATCTCCATTAATCCTCAGAATGGCAGGTTGTTCAGTTTTAGCTATTAACTCACAGCCTGATGGATTTTTCCCAGGAAGACTACCTGAACCATCGGAAAAAAATCTTCAAGAACTTATGAAAGTGGTTAAAGCTACCAAAGCAGATATTGGAATAGCACACGACGGCGATGCCGACAGAATGATAGCCATAGATGAAAAAGGCCGTATGGCTGATTTTGACAAATTATTAGCAATAGTATCGCGTGAAATCGGGGGCAAAGTTGTTACCACAGTTGATGCATCACTCTGCACAGATAAATGCATGGATGAAGTTGGAGGAGTTGTTATAAGGACTAAAGTTGGTGATGTCCATGTTGCAGAATCAATTGAAGAACATGATGCCCAATTCGGTGGCGAACCTTCTGGAACGTGGTTACATCCAAATTTTTGCATGTGTCCGGATGGTATACTCTCCGCAATAAGAGTAATTGAATTAGTACAAAAATATGGTCCATTATCTAAACAGCTTGATGCAGTCCCTAGTTATCCCACCATAAGGGATAAAGTGGATTGTAAAGACCAACAAAAAGAAATTATAATGAAGAGTGTTGAAGAGAAACTGCATATTATTCTTGACGATGTAGTCGATGTAAATCGCATAGATGGTGTCAGAATTACAATGGAAGATGGAAGCTGGGTACTTATAAGACCCTCCGGTACAGAATCCTACATCCGGATCACTTTAGAAGCAACCAGTGATGAGAAGGCCCATATGATAAGGGACCAATGTTCAGAGTTCATCAAAGGGCTGCTATAAATTTATTTTTGTTACATTTAAATTAAAATATATTTTTTTTTATTATCCTCTACAGATCAAAATTATATTATTTTTATAAATTGAAGATTTTCTATTTAGAGTCAAAATTTATTAGAAGGATGGATACAACATTATACATATCTATTAGAAATTATGCTAACAGAATTTGATTTATGGGATAAAAGGGATTTTGAGAGGTATTTAATATGAAAGCAATTATATTGACAGCAGGTGAAGGAACCAGAATGAGACCCCTGACTGTTACGAAACCAAAAACAATGCTTCAAGTTGGGGGAAAACCAATTTTACAGTATAATGTTGAATCACTTCGGGATGCAGGTATCAAAGATATTACCATGGTTGTTGGATATCGTGAAGACATTATTAAAGATCATTTCAGAAATGGTACACATTTAGGGGTTAATATAAATTATATAACACAAAAAGAACGTCTTGGAACTGCCCATGCAATAGGATCCACAAGGAATACTGTTGAAGGGAGTTTCATAATATTAAACGGGGATATTATTGTGGATCCCATCTTAATTAGGGATCTAATAGATAAATATCGATCCGAAAATGCTAGATCAGTACTTGTATTAACAGAAGTTGATGATCCATCATCATTTGGTGTTGTGGAACTTGAAGAAGATAGAATAACCAATATAATTGAAAAACCAGAACCCGGAGAAGCTCCAAGCAACTTAATAAATGCAGGGATATATCTCTTTGATGATCAGATATTTGATGCCATAGACAAGACTGAGAAATCCCTACGTGGTGAGTATGAGATAACAGATTCACTGTTAATTCAGATGAAAAATGGTGAGAAGGTCCTAGGTCTAAGATCTAAAAATAATTGGATAGATATTGGAAGACCTTGGGAACTATTAGATGTTAATGAACATTTTCTTAAAGAATTAAAAACTGATATCCATGGAGAACTAGAAGATGGGGTCATAATACATGGTCCGGTTTTTATTGGAAAAAATACCATAATTAGATCGGGTACATATATAATGGGGCCCGTATACATCGGTGAAAACTGTGATATAGGTCCAAACACATTATTAAGAAAATATACAAGTTTAGGCAATAATGTAAGCGCAGGAAATGCAGTTGAAATTAAAAATTCTATCATAATGGACCATACTAATGTTAATCACCTTACATATGTTGGAGATTCCATAATCGGCTCCAATTGCAACATTGCCGCTGGAACCAACATAGCAAATCTTCGATTTGACGATGGAAACGTTAAAATCAAAGTTAAAGGGGATATAATAGATTCAGGGCGCCGTAAAATGGGAGTTGTCTTTGGGGATGGAGTGAAAACTGGTATAAACTCCAGTTTCAATCCGGGCGTAAAAATAGGAGTTAACTCAAGGATTGGGGCAGGAGCAATTGTTAGTAAAGATCTTGAGTCAAACAAAGTTTTGATACCGCTACAAGAACATCACATCATCACTAATAAAAGATAAACCCCAACTATATTATCAAAAAATATTTTATAAATTTGTTTTAGAAAGGACGATATCATGATCAATGAAAGTGTTGTTGTATTTACAGGTGCAGTTATAGATGGGAAAGTTAACATAGACAATAAATCCTCAGTATGGTTTAATGCAGTTCTAAGAGGAGATATTGAACCTTTAAATATTGGTAAATGTTCAAATGTCCAGGATAATTGTGTTTTACATTCATCTAAAGGTTATCCATTGAATATCGGAGATTATGTGTCGGTGGGGCATGCCGCTGTTCTTCACGGTTGCAATATCGAAGATAACTGTATAATCGGTATGAACTCAACTGTTCTTAATGGTGCCACCATAAGGAAAAATAGTATTGTTGGAGCAGGTGCAGTAGTAACAGAGGGGCATGAATTTCCTGAAAATAGTTTGATATTAGGTGTACCGGCTAAAGCTGTTAGAACTTTAAACCAAGACCAAATCAAGAGTATAAAAGATAATGCAATCACATATGTAGAAATGTCAAGAAATAAGAGTGAATTAAATGATTAACCCAAGTAAAGTAGTGAAAAAACTTGATCCCTATGTTCCAGGCAAATCTATCGAGGAGATAGCTGCAAATTATGATCTGGAACCAGAAAAGATAATAAAACTCGGCTCAAATGAGAATCCGATTGGACCATCTCCCATGGCTGTTGAAGCTTTAAAAAAGAATCTTGAACTAATAAGTCAATATCCTGAAACAAATTTAGATAGTTTAATAAAAGGTATTGCATCATACTCCGGAGTTTCACCATCAAATGTAATTTTAGGCGGTGATGGTGCTGATGAAATATTAGATGTTCTTGGAAAAGCTTTTATGGAACCTGGAGATGAATTCATAGTTCCGCTTCCCAGTTACATGTACTATGAGTATACGCTCACAATCCAAGACGCTATTCCAGTTTATGCTAAGTGGGATGTGCCATCCAACACATTAGATGTTGAGTCTGTTATTCGAGCCATAAACACCAACACTAAGCTCATATTTCTCTGCACACCAAATAACCCAACAGGAGGGTTAATAAGTAAAGAGGATATCAAGAAGGTACTGGAAAGTACAGATGCAATTGTAGTTGTAGATGAAGCCTATTATGAATTTTCAGGGGTTAACAATGTTGATCTTTTAGAAGAATATAAAAACTTGTTCATACTCAGGACATTTTCAAAGGTATTGGGTCTTGCGGGAATGAGGATAGGTTATGGATTATCAAATCCCGAAATCATTGAATATATGTATCGTGTAAAACCTGTTTTTAGTTTAACTAAACTTTCAGAGGTAGCAGCATCGGCCACACTAAAAGACCATGAATACATCAAAAAATCAACAGAGATAAGTATTGATAGCAGGGAATTTCTATACAGATCAATGTCAAAATTCGAGAATTTAACGGTTTATAAATCAAAAGCCAATTATATGCTAGTCGATGTTCGAAAAACAGGCTACACCGCCAAGGAATTGAGTGAAAAACTCATGCAGAGTGGGGTAATTGTAAGAGACTGTACTTCATTTAAGGGACTTGATGAGTATTGGATAAGGGTCAGTGTTGGGACTCTTGAAAACGATGCAGAATTTATAAAAATTCTTAAAAATATAGTTGGATAAAATAACAGGAAAAGGGAACAGTCATATGACCTCATCAGATTTAACAAAGAGCGTGGATATGATCGGTATTGGTGGAATTCTTGTTTCAACCATTGAGTATGCTGGTAAAATTTCCCTTGTTATATTCGCTGCTGGATGCATGTTAAGATGTCCTTACTGCCATAATCCAGGGATAATTGAGGGTGGAAATCAGAGAAAAATCGGCGAAATCTATAATAAAATAGATGATTCACTTGATTTCATTGATAGTGTTGTTATAACAGGCGGAGAACCATTATTCCAACATGAAGAAGTTACTAAAATTTTAAAATATTGTAAAACTTTAGGACTAAGTACTAAATTGGATACAAATGGATATTATCCCGAAAAATTGGAAAATTTATTAGATTTTGTGGATTATGTGGCACTCGATGTTAAAGCCCCATTTAAAAAATATAAAAAAGTTATAGGTGTAGATATCGGTGAAAATGTTCAAAAAAGTATTCAGGTATGTTTAAAATCCAGTGCATATTTAGAGTGTAGAACAACTTA
>PLTK01000132.1 GCA_003164415.1 Methanobacterium sp.
ATGAGTATATACAAACCAAACCAATGGAAGAATCCGGACTTAAACTCATTGAAAAACTTGCCAACAAGAAGAAAAAAGAAAATCTTATTGAAATAAAAAAAAGGGAAACAGTTGGAAGACCTGTCATATACAGAAGACAAATGCCGCTCACAGAATACACTGAAGAAGTATCAAACTGCCAGTTTAAAGACCTCAAAAGTGATGTTATAGATATAGGTGCTTGTGTACTATGTGGAGCATGTGATTTAGTATGTCCAGAAGGAGTAATAAGAATAGAAGATCGAAAACCACAGATAAAGGGCAAATGTCCAGAAGGATGCAACCTTTGTTATGTGGCATGCCCTCGAACATACATTCCAAGTGATATAATAGATCAAGAAGCCGATAAAAAACCCTTAGGAGATTACATAAAGATTTTATCTGCAAAAGCTCCAAAACTAAAGGGTCAAGATGGTGGGGTTGCAACAGCATTATTGAACTATGCATTATCCGAAAAATTGGTTGATGAAGTAGTTGTGGTTGATAAAAGTACTTCAGAAGCTTGGAAACCTGTTCCAAAATTAACAGGAAATGTTGCAGATGTATTGAATGCTGCTGGAACTAAATATGCAGCATGCACTATTTTCACACCACTTAAAGAATTAAATAAGGGAAATGGAGGAGTTTAATTGCCATTTAAAGTTGAAAGAGACCAGAATCTCTGCAGGAGAAACTTTGATAGACCGGGATGCTGCTGGTACATGTGCGATAACAGGGATGAAGAACTGTGTAAAAACTGTTACTCATGTGTTAATAATTGTCCACACGACGTCTATGAAATAGTCAACGATGAACCATACCCACTTCACCATGAAAATTGTGTTGGATGCAGGATCTGTGAAGAAATGTGTCCAAATAATGCAATAGAAGTGAATGCCGTCCCAGAGGACAGAAGGAATGTATGGTCACTGGGTGACATAGTGGAAATAGGTAGAAAATCAACGGTAGGATCTTACAAAGTTAGGGGATGTGGAGCCACCAGGGTGGTACCAACATTCGACGACCTTGTAATTATACCGGCACAAGTTTCAAGACCACCTATAGACAAATACAGGGAACCTTGCAATACAAAGGTGACATTAGGTGCTAGGTTTGCTGAAAATCCATTAGTTTTGGACACCCCTATAATGATAGCTGCAATGTCCTTCGGAGCACTTAGTAAGGAAGCTAAAATAGCTCTTGCAATGGGCTCCACACTTGCAGGAACAGCTACAAACACAGGTGAAGGTGGAATGCTTCCAGAAGAAAGAAGATATGCTGACAAACTCATTGCACAATATGCTTCAGGAAGATTTGGTGTTTCTGCCGAATATCTGAATAATTCCGAGGCTGTTGAAATAAAAATAGGACAGGGTGCTAAGTCCGGTATGGGAGGTCACCTCTTGGGGGAAAAAGTAACAGCCGATGTTTCGCGTATACGAATGATACCAGAGGGAACAGATGCATTAAGTCCTGCCCGTCATATGGATATTGTAGGACCCGAAGATCTTTCCATGAAAATATCACAACTACGTGAGATAACAGACTGGAAAATTCCGATCATTGTTAAATTTACATCTGGCCGAGTTAGTGATGATGTTAAAATAGCAGCAAAAGCCGGAGCAGACATAATAGTCGTTGATGGTATGCAGGGCGGAACTGGAGCAGGTCCAGACATTGTAACAGAACACTCGGGTGTTCCAACCATAGCAGCTATTGTTGAAGCAGATGAAGCTTTAAAACAAATAAATTTACGTGAAAAGGTGAATTTAGTTGCAGGTGGAGGTATTCGAAATGGTGCTGATGTTGCAAAGGCCCTAGCTCTAGGTGCAGATGCAGTTTATATAGCTACAGCTGCTCTTGTGTCAATAGGATGTAGGGTGTGTCAGATGTGTTACGCAGGTCAGTGCAGAAAGGGTATTGCAACTCAAGACCCTCAACTTAGAAGGCGTTTAGACTATGTTGAAGGCGGTAAAAGAGTTGCCCGTTACATAAAAGCCATGACCGAAGAAGCTGTCATGCTTACCCAACAAGCAGGAAATACCGATGTATTAAAACTTGAAAAAGATGATTTAAGGGCATTGACAGTGGAATCTTCTGTACTTACAGGAGTAAAAATGGCAGGTTTAGAAGCCCCCATACAATCTAAGGGGATCTACTGATCCCATTTTTTTTATTTTAATAAAATTTCTATTTCCACACAGCTATGATATAATTTATTGCACCAAATAAAATGTATTTAAATAAAAAAAGTAAGAAATTTAACTCTTTTAAGATTTATTGGAATATAACTTAAGAAATATAGCTTAACCTATGAATATCTGTTTAATATCAATAACAGCGGTTGTATTCAAAGTTTCAATATAAGGATCATCTCTAAGTTCCCTAATTTTTTTCAATAAGTTGTTTTTGTGCCTTTTAGGAATATCCATTTTATCTATTGCTTCCTCTAAAGTATCCAGATACATGGTAACTGTAAACTTGTTTTCAGTGTTAATTTCATTTATATTTAATTTTTTAGCATCAGTTTGTTGTTGAAGATTTTTATTTGTATCATAAAATTCTGATTCTTTTATCAGTATAACTTCTTTATGAAAGGGTGGACGACCATCATAAACCCGAACCTTAGCTACAACATAGGGTTCAGCCGAATTAGGAATAATAACATAATCTAATCGTTTTATATCCACATCAATATCAAAAAAACTCACATCCGATTGGATACGAACCTTAACATCTTCTTGTATTTCCTCATTATCAGATTGATAATTTCGAATAATTTTTACTAAATTCGATTTCATCATATTTCACACTCCATGAAAATTATTTTTATTTTATTACTTCATTAAATTATCCGAAATGGGATACCTTAATTATTTATTCTTTTATTAATTCTAAATATTTTAGGTAAAGGAAATGAATAAGTTTTACTCTGTGATATATCAAATTAACAACCAACTCTCCACTAACTTTATTACATATACAGAAAAATTATTGTTATACTTAAACTAAATTTACAAAAAAAATTTGATAATATTTTGGAGTGAAACTAATGGAATTACCTAAACTGATATCAATCATAGCATTAATAATATTAATAATTTTGTTATTATTATTCCTCCCAATACTTGGAATAAGTTTTTGTATAGTTATAATAGTTGTAATTCTGTATAACAGGTACATAAATAACAAAAATAATTAGAAAATAAAATAAACTTCTTATTTTACTTCTTTTTTATTAAATTCAAAGTGAATAATTAAATAGACAGATAACTTGCTGTTAATTTTTAAATGCCCCTTGAATTTATTAGAATCCGCGTTTAGAAATTAGATACTTCTCTTAGTGTTAGAAATTTATGATTTTATTACCGCAATAGTTATATGATAATAGACAAAAAATATATCGGAAAGAGGTTGCCTATATCCAATGCGATCTCCTTTATTGGAAACAAATTTAATCAGGAAATTATACTTCTGGTTTGGTCTTCATTCAAAATGATTGAGGCTTACTTATCAATATTTAAACAAACCTAAATTTTATGGAGGAAATAAAATGGTACCAGTACTTAACTCTGGTGATACTGCTTGGATGTTAATATCCACAGCTTTAGTAATTTTAATGACAATTCCTGGTGTTGCTCTCTT
>PLTK01000143.1 GCA_003164415.1 Methanobacterium sp.
GATTTAGATTGTCATGTTCGTGAACGTGCCGTAGACATATTGGGAAGAATTGGGGATAATGAGTCGCTACACTATCTTAAAATCGTTTTAGATGATGAAGATGAAGAAGTGAGGGAAAGAGCTACTTCAATCCTTGAAGATGTAAAAATAATTGAAACTCCAATAAATGAAGTTAAAAATCAAGATGAACATCAAAGACTTGAGGAAACCATTGCAAGAGTTGGATCTGACCAAGCTATTAAGATACTTATTGAGGCCCTTGAAGATGAAGATGCTGAAACAAGGCATAGAGCCGCCGAAGTACTTGGAGAAATTGGAGATGAACAAGCCGTAGAACCTTTGATAGCTGCTTTAAATGATTCGAATTCTAGCGTCCAGTGGAGGGCTTCAGAAGCATTAGAAAAGCTGAATAAAGTTGCAGTTCTTCCCCTTATAAATGCTCTTAATAGTGGAAATGATAATGTACGTTCAAAGTCTGTTTGGGCCCTTGGGGAAATAGGTGATGAAAGGGCTATTCAACCATTGATAGAACATTTAAATGATGAAAGCCAGACAGTTAGATGGAAAACCACCCTTGCACTAAGTAAATTTGGAAATAAAGCATTAAATCCACTAAAACAGGCTTTAATTACTGAAAATTCAACGATAAGAGAAAAGGCTGCAGAAACATTGGGATCAATTGGAGATCCATTAGCATTGGACGATCTAAAAATTGCTCTTGACGATGAAAATATTTATGTGAGAAAAAGTGCAGAGGAAGCTATAAAAAATATAATAAGTAAATCAACAGAGAATAGTTAAAAAATTCTATTTTTAACTATAACCTCTAAATTTTATGTTTCAGTTATTAAAAGAGCTGTTCTCTCTATTAATAAATTTGTAACATTTCCAGCTGCATCTGCTTCAATTTCTGTTATGTTGTATAATTCTTTTAATTTATTCTCATCTGGTTCAAGAACTGCATCATCCCTTTCACCAAGTAGATCAGCTAATGTTTGCATGATGTTATCTTCACAGTCAATTGCTACTGCACAGATATTAATATTTCCACTTGTGATACCTAACATTTTAAGGGCCTGTGATATTTGCCTCTGTCCTGATGTTCTTACACATATTTCAAGACCTAAACTATTTGCAATATTTTCATTTCTGGAAAATGATTTAATTGCATGTATAGCTGCATTTGCAACATGTTTCCTGCCAGCTATACCCTCTGCATTCATCAGCTGAATTATACATCCATTATTTAATTTGGCTAATTCATTTATAAGATTTTTATAATCTTCTATTTTAGATTTAAATCCTGCAATTTGTATGTTGAACTCTTGAGTCTTGTTACTAGTTTGTATTATTTCAACCATCCTTTCCCCTCCATGATATCAAATAAAATATCGATTCTCTCAGGTTTTTAGCTCTAAATGAAATATAAACCCCCATAACTCCCCTGAAAAATTTGGATACAGCAAATATCAATTCTAAAAGCACAAAAATTTGTATCAAAAATATTATAATCGATATAATTCCCCCAATACCCAAATTTAAGTGAATATTTGAGATATTAAGAAAACTATGCGTCAAATAATCCATTAAAAATAATAAAAATAACCCAACTATGAACTGAACAGTTGACATGAAAAATAGTTCTCCAGATCTAATCATTGATTCCTTAACCTTTTCGTGCATATCCGTAAGTGCCATTATATAAGTGAAGGTTAAAAGTGACAAAGTTGCAGATACAAGGACGAATACTTCTATAAAACCGGTTATCTGGTCATAATTATGTATTTTAATTGCACCAAGTATAAATGGCACTAAAAAACCTATTGTAAGTATAATACCGAGATATGTGGATATAAGATTTCCAAAAACATTGAGCCCTCTTTTTATATATGAAAGCTTGCCATTTGATGACTTAGAGTTCATACATAAAATTAACCCTTGTTATTATATGTAATTAGCCATTATGACAATAAATCTGAAGTTATAAAACTAAAAAAATAATAAAAAAAGGAGTTATAGATGAAAATTATAAACTTTCATTGTTAGTTATCGTCCAATTCTTCAGATTCTCGGATCTTTTTATCGCTGACTATTTTATTAACTCCACCTAGAACAGCTTCCACACTTGCCATTATAATATCCGATTGGGTGCTTCGTGCACTAACTATATTTTCACCATTTCTAAGCTTGACAACCACATCTATTAGAGCGTCTGTACCTCCGGTTATTGCATCAACATGGTATTCTTCCAGCTGTATATCTACAACATCTTTCATACTTTTTTTGATTGCAACAATTGCAGCATCTACTGGACCTACTCCTACTCCTGCTTCCAATTTTTCAACACCATCCACATTGAGCTTTACAGATGCTGTAGGCGTTACTTTATTTCCAGAGACTATGGTTAGTTCTTCAAGTTCTACTGGTTTTTCTGCAAGCACACCCAGTGCATCTTCTGCAATTGCTTGTAAATCCACATCGGTCACTGCCTTTCCCATATCACCAAGGGCTTTTATTCTATTGAATATTTGTTCAAAACGGACATCATCTACTCGTAGTCCCATTTCATCTATCCTATTTCGAATTATATGACTACCAACATGTTTTCCCAGTACAAATCTTCTTCTATGACCAACAAGTTCGGGTTTTATTGGTTCATAAGTTTCGGCTTTCTTTATAACACCATCTGCATGAATCCCTGATTCATGGGCAAATGCGTTTTCACCAACTATTGCTTTGTTGGGCTGAAGATATATCCCAGTCATCCTTGCTACTGTTTTTGACATCTCATACAACATTTTAAAGTTAACAGAAGTCTTGACATCATAGAGTGAGTAAAGGGAGACTACTACTTCTTCAAGAGATGCATTTCCAGCCCTTTCACCTATTCCATTTATGGTAACGTGTGCTTGACTTGCTCCTGCTCTGAGTGCTGATAGGGTGTTGGCAACGGCTAATCCAAAATCATTATGACAGTGTACACTCACCGGCACACCAAGTCCAATTAAACCATCATAAAATTTATAAGATTTTTCTGGTGTGAGCATCCCCACTGTGTCGCAAGCACATATCCTCTTTGCTCCTACTCCAATTCCTTCAATAAACACTTCTTTCAAAAAAGTGTAATCACTCCGTGTAGCATCTTCTGCTGAGAGTTCTACTAGTAACCCTTGATCAACTGCATATTCTGCAGCTTCAATAGCAGTTTGCTTAACTTCTTCTCTAGTTTTTCTAAGTTTATGTTCTATATGAAGATCCGAAGTAGGAACAACCAAATGAACACTATCTACACCGCATTCCAGAGCAGCATCTACATCAACTTTAACTGCCCTTGCAAAGCTGCATATCTCAGCTGAAAGACCTTCAGAAACTATTTTTTTGATTCCTTCCCTTTCTCCCATTGAAGTAATGGCAGAACCTGCCTCAATAACGTTCACTCCTAGTTCATCGAGTTTTATTGCTATTCTGAGTTTCTGATCCGGAGTTAAAGAAACTCCAGGAGTCTGTTCCCCATCTCTAAGTGTTGTGTCAAATATTCTAGCTTTCATAGGTCCCCCTCCACTTATTTAAAGATTAATACTAGTAATTGTATTGTATAACGAAAAATTTGTGATTACATAATAATTAAGTCAACTACTATAAATTAATATTTCAATTAGATATCAACTTAGGATATAGTTTTTACATTACAACTAAAAAATAGCCCAAGATCAAATATTCTTTTTAAAGAGTGTAATTACCCTTGTTAAACTTTTGTGCATTCTTATGTGATGCTGTTCTATTATCTCAAAATTTGTTTCTTCTATTAAACCGGTCATATCCATATAATGGGGCGTAGCCAGGCAAAGTTTACCATTATCAGTGAGCAATTTCTCAATAGTGATGAGAGATTGAGCATATAGATTTTTACTTTCCTCTCCCCCTGTTGATGCAGATATACCATAAGGAGGATCAGTTGCAACAGCATCGACTTTGTAAGGTAATTTTATTTCCCTGGCATCTTCCTTAAAAACTTCATAATTCTTTACACCACAATATTCAAGATTTTTTATTGTTCCTTCAACCATTCTCTCGTCAATATCAACACCAACAACATTTGCTCCCATTATGCCTGCTTCTATGAGAATTCCTCCCGTACCGCAGAAGGGATCAAGAACTAAATCTCCCTCTTTAATCCCTGTAAGGTTAACCATACACCTTGCAAGTTTTGGACTCATGGATCCCGGGTAAAAAAAAGGCCTCTTATGGGGTTTTAGATTGTAAAAATGTTTTTTATCGATTTTAAACAGTCTTTCGGTTACAAGTATCTTGTTATCAATAAATATTACCCTAATGAAACTTGAAGGATCTACAAGATTCACCTTCACATCCCCAACAAGATTATTTATTATACCTCCTAACTCCCATTCAACTTCTGATGTATCAAATTTATCAGTTTTATTCATTCTTTTAATTCTCACAGCATAATCCCTTGTTATGATATCCTTCCAAGAATATTTTTGTATTTCAGAATTTAGATCATCTTTATCTGTTTCAATTAAAAGTTTACACACTTCATGGGTATATGAAAATCTCTTTCCAATCATATTAAGAGAGTTTAAGCATTCATCAGGAACATTAAGAATTAATACCCCATCATATTGAGTTAATATATCAAAGGGTATATTTTCAGCCGTTAAAACAGCTTCTATTTCCGCTTTTGGGAGTGTTTTATGTTCTTGAGACATTATTAAGACTATTTCCATAAACTTCCTATCCTCCTTGTTAAAAGTGTGGGTACAATGGAAAAAAGGAGTCTATTTTTGATCATTTCCTTTATTAGGGTCGATTGCGTATCCATATCCCCGTATTGTGATATTAATTCTTCTGCATTTCCTTCTTTAAGTTTTAAAAACATCTGATCGAGATCGTTATTTGTAAGTGATCCAAATATTTTCTGAACTTCTAACTGAATTTTTAATTCGCTCTTAAATCGTTTTTTATAACTATTTTCATATTCTTTAAGGATCGATTGATCCTCCATTTGAAGTGCCCGGGTTATAGTGGTTGATGCCATTTTAGCACATTCAAAACCAATCATAAGTCCGCCGCCCGTTGTTGGTTTTACTTGTGATGCAGCATCCCCTAAAAGTATGGTCCTATCATTTACTAAATTCTTTTTAGGATCATAATTTGGAATGAATCCATGGTACTTCTTAATTATTGTAGCGTGTTTATATGAATCATCTGACTGTATAAATTCTTTTAAAACATTGTTAAGTCCATTATAATCCATATTTGCAAAGAGCCCTATGCGTACTAAAGATTGTGTGATTGGGATTATCCATAAAAATCCCGGAGATATATTTGCATTTGCATATAGATGAACATTTTCGGTATCAAAAACATCCCTCCCCATATCCACGAGATATTGAGCCGCCATTACGGATTTTGATTGTGGATTGAATTTTTCCGAAACACAAGATGAATGTCCATCTGCCCCAATAATTATTTCAGCTTTAAAAGATTGATTATTGTTGTTTACCAAAACTTCACCCGTTTTAATATCTAAACTATTTACTTTATGATTTAGAAAGAGTTCAACACCAGAATCAACAGCCTGTTCTGACAAAAACTTATCATAACCCACCCTATCTATAACATAGGCTTCAGGTTCTTTACGTGAGACTTTTAAAATAGTATCAGATGGTGAATGTAAATAAGCCCCATATACCTCGTTTAATATATATTCTTGAGGTAAAATATTCATATCTTTTATTCTTTTTCCTAAAAGTCCAGCACATTGAAGTGGAATGCCAACAGCACGTTTTCGCTCAAACATCACCACATCGTATCCTTCATCTGCAATATATCTTGCAACTGTAGAACCTACTGGTCCTGCACCAACAACTGCCACATCATATTTTTTCATTAGATTACCCTGATTAGTTTTATGTATTTAATATTTTTATAAAAGATTGCCATCAACCATACAATGATATTATCAAAATTCCTATAATCAAGAATCAGAAATTATCTCATTACTTAACTAACACATAAATATAAATTTATTATAAAGATGGAAGGTTTAATCAAGATATAATATCATCCTTTTATTTTAACTACTAAAGATATGTTTCATATTTAATAAAGAATTTGTTAAGTTTCGGGATAAGAATGTCCCATTATTGCTTTTTCTATTATTTTAATGATATAAATTAAATTGTAAGCTTCATGGCTGAAGAAGACTTAAAGCACATTATGACTGATTTAAGCGTTCTAATACTGAATTAGAGCAATTTGCTTATGTTGCATCTCATGATTTAAGGGAACCTTTACGCATGATTACTGGCTTTTTACAGTTAATAAAAAGTGGATATGAAGATCAGCTCGATGAAGAGGCTAATAAATTTATAGGTTTTGCATTGGATGGAGCTAAACGATTAGATGCAATGATAAATGATATATTAAAATATTCAAGATTTTCCAACAATGAAAGAAATTTAATCTCAATAAACATTAATAAAGTCCTTGAAAAGGTTCTTTTAAACTTGAAAACATCTATTTATGATACTAATACCGAAATTACTCAACGACCATTTACCTACACTAATGACTGACGAACAATTAATGATTAAACTTTCCCAGAACATTGTAGGCAATGCCATTAAATATCAGAGTGAACAAACAACAAAAATCCATATTTCATCTGAGAAAGACGAAAACAAATACATTTTTAGTGTAAAGGACAATGGTATTGATATCTCTCCAGAAGACTTGGAACGTATCTTTACAATATTTCAACGAATACACACAAAAGACGAGTATGAAGGAACTGGAATTGGACTTGCAATTGCACAAAAAATAGTCCAACAATTAGGCGGAGAAATCTGGGCATAATCACAACCCGGATAAGGTTCAACATTCTTTTTCACCATACCCATAAAATATTAGCAATTTCTTTTTAACTATTATTCTCTCATCTCAAATTAACAGCACCTATGAGTAAATAAACCTATAAATATCCAAATGTATGTATAAATACATTTAACTATGAGTATTTGAAATTCAGTTATATATAACTGCAATTATGAGATCTTTGATCTATAGGAACCTGACTAAAACCATCAGTTAAAATATTTTTCTTATTTCCAATGGCAAAATCAAATTAAATTATTGAATTATTTTTGTATAATCTTATTCTAGTTAACAGCACATATGAGTAAAATGAAATGCAAAGTGTGTATAATAATAGTAAAACATTTGATATAAGAAATTGCGATTAATCTATAAATATTAATAAAAGAAGGAAAATAAAATAATACAATGTATTTTAGTAAGTCTCTTGTGGTATTATAATGGTTAATTCTGATATAATCACCAATAAAAAAGATTTAAAGATTCACAAATCTTCTGAAATTTTATCTACTATTTTTGATATTAGTCCTGATGCTATTGCCCTCACAAGAGTATCTGATGGGAAATTTATCGATTGTAACCAGGAATATTTGAATCAAATTGGTTATTCTCAAGAAGAAGTGATTGGACACACATCAGAAGAACTAAATTTATATGTTGACGAAAATCGTCAAAAATATGCAAATGAAATTCTGATAAAAAAAACAGCAACTAATTTTGAATTAAAGATAAGACGTAAGGATGGCACCATTATACATGTTCTTTATTCCGGCAGACTCATTGATGTAGAAGGTGAACAAACTCTACTTAACATTGGTAAAAATATCACCGAAAGAAAAAAAGTGGAACAACAAATAAAAGATAATGCTGATTTGATGGACCAACTATATGATGCAGTTATTAGAACCGATACTAATTTTAAAATAAATTATTGGAATAAAGCTGCAGAAAAGATGTTTGGATACTCTCAGGATGAAACATTAGGAAATAACTCAACAGAGCTCCTAAGTCCCATATATGCCCCTGGTGAAAGAGAGACAAAATCAGAAGAGTTGAAGAAAAAGGGCACTTTAAAAACCATAAATAAATTTAAACATAAAAATGGATCGGATATCATTGTTGAACAGAATGCAACCCAAATCAACGATAATTCAGGAGTACCTATAAGCTATGTAGTTGTTTATCAGGATATAACTGATCTTAAAAAAGCAGAAAATAAACAGGAAACACTTTCAAAACAACTTCAACTTGCTTTAGATGCTTCAAGCCTAGGATGGTGGCATTACAACCCAATAACGGATATTTCAACCTACGATAACAGATACAAAGAGATATTTGGTGTTCTTGGTAGTAAACGTCCAAATGATGAGATTCTCAAGCTGTTACACCCTGATGACCTTCCCCAAGTTTTGTCAAAAGTAGAAAAAGCCCTCGATCCTGTTAATCCAAGAAAATATTATGCGAAATATCGTATTTATCATAATAATGAAATACGCTGGATTGAAGCCCATGGTATAACAACTTTTGAAGGTCATAGGGATACAAAACATGCTGTCAGTCTTGTTGGTACCGTAAATGATATAACAGAACGCAAAAGATCTGAAAAATATCAACAGAAAATTTTAGAGAGTGAACAACAACTTACAGAAGAACTTCAAACCTCAAATGAAGAATTACAATCCACAACAGAAGAACTTCAAGTAACCAATGAAGAGCTTCGTCAGCAAGAAGAAAAACAGTTAAGTATCTACAATGAGCTTCAAGAGAGTCATAAAAGACTAAATAAAAGTTTAGAGAATATGCGTACTACTGAGACACTTCTAAGCTCAATAACGAATTTATCATCTGATGTAATTTATGTTAAAGACCGTCAAAGTCGTTGGATATTTGTTAATCCCGCTTTAGAAAGAATTGTAGGTAAAAAATCCGATGATTTATTGGGAAAAACTGACCTTGAAATCTATTCAAATAAGGAAATAGGAAAGAAAATATTAGCGAATGATAATAAAATCATGGATTCTGGTAAAGAAGAGATTTTAGAGGAAGTTGTCGAAACTTCAGATGGGATGCGTTCGTTTATTTCAGTCAAGACACCACGTTATAATGAGAAAGGTCAAGTTATCGGAATTGTTGGAATCTCCCATGATATTACTGAGCGAAAAAAAACTGAAGAATCACTTTATGAAAGCAAAACAAAACTTGAAACAGTAATTCAAAGTATGAACGATGCAATATTCGTTTCAGATACAGAAGGGAATTTTATAGACTTTAACGAAGCTTTTGCAACTTTTCATAAGTTTAAAAGCAAAGAGGAATGTTATAAAACGCTTGATGAATATCCAGATTACATAGATGTATATTTAGATAATGGTAAACTAGCCCCCATAGATATGTGGGCAGTACCAAGGGCACTCAAAGGCGAAACAGTATCTAACGCAGAATATATGCTCCAAAGGAAGGACACAGAAGAGAAATGGTGGGGAAACTATAGCTTTGCACCAATAAGAAGCAAAGATGAAAACATAATAGGTTCTGTGGTATTGGCAAGGGACATCACTGAACAGAAGACAAGTGAAAAAGAACTTAAATCATTACTTAAAGAAAAGGAAGTTCTTATAAAAGAAATACATCACCGTGTAAAAAACAATATGCAGATTATATCAAGCCTACTTAACCTTCAAACAAAATATGTGGATGAAGAAAAAGCTGTAAATGTATTGAAAGAAAGTCAGAACCGTGTTAAATCTATGGCAATGATCCACGAAAAATTGTACTTATCTGAAGATTTAACTCATATAAATTTTGTAGATTATATCAAAAGTCTAATTACAAACTTATTCTATTCCTATAATATAGAAAAAGGGAAGATAAACCAAATATTCGAAACAGATGATGTAAATCTAA
This sequence comes from Methanobacterium sp., assembly GCA_003164415.1. Taxonomy (GTDB): domain Archaea; phylum Methanobacteriota; class Methanobacteria; order Methanobacteriales; family Methanobacteriaceae; genus Methanobacterium_B. The sequence continues at coordinate 9,802 of PLTK01000143.1, forward strand.
ATATAGAAACTGCGGTTCCATGTGGCTTAATAATAAGTGAACTCGTATCTAACAGTTTAAAATATGCATTTCCCAATGAAATGAACGGAAAAATATTTATATCACTTAAATCATGTGAAGATGAATATGAACTAATCATTCGTGATAATGGAATAGGATTACCTAAAGACCTTGAATTTAATAAACTAAATTCTTTAGGGCTTTTGCTTGTAAATAATTTAACTGATCAAATCGATGGAAAAATTAGTATTAATACAGATAATGGAACCGAATTTAAGATCAAATTCAAAGAATTAAAATACAAAGAAAGGTTATAATGGAATCAATCTATCATTCGCCACAATAACAGTAGGAGTTTATATATACAATATTATAGGTTATTCACAATGGCAGATGTTAAAATTCTATTAGTAGAAGTATAGACTACTGTCTTGGCCAGTACATAATTATAAAGACACCTATCAAAGCTATTACTGCACCTATTATCTCAAATCTATCAGGAACTATTTTATCTATCTGCCAACCCCATATTAACGCCATGATTATAAATATCCCACCGTAAGCTGCATAAACTCTTCCAAAGTTAGAAGGTTGGAGTGTTGGTATAATTCCATAAAGCACCAAAACAACTGCACCTATAACAGCAAGTTCCCATCCTTTACCTTCTCTTAACCACAGCCAAATAAGATAACCTCCACCTATCTCACATAAACCGGCCACTACAAAGAGAAAAATTGATTTTAAATAGTCCATTTTTTATCACACAGTATAATATTATATCTAAAAAAATAATATTTTATTTTAATATGTTATAGTTTGAATTTTTTATCGTATTCTTCCATTACAGACTGTCTTTTTTGAGGTTTTTGAGGTTTTTGCGATCTTAAATTGTTTTGAGCACTCTGAGGTTCTTCAGGAGGATTGGTTTCAAATTCTGAATCATCTCCTTCTATCATCCGATTTACCATATTTTCAACCTCACCGGGATTTGGAATATCTTCAAGGATCAAACTGGTCCTATCGTGTCCACCAAATATTTCTATATCTCCAGAGTTCGTAATCCTTTCCATAATGCTTTGTGAAATTATAATATCTTGAATTTTATTATAATGCATATAAACATTGTTTTTTCTTATTACACCGGATTTAACCATCACTCTTTGGTTTGTTAATCTATAATTCTCTGATCTCCATGATAAAATATTCCAAAGGATCCACATCAATAACAATAAAATTATGATAAGAATTCCATATGTGGTTCCTGTTACAAGCGGAACTGTTACTATAGTGCTAACACTACCTTGAAGTAATGTAGCATATCTTATTATGGTCGTGAAGAAATACAACAGCAACAACACAATAATGAATTTAAATATAGCAGATTTTAATCTAACAATTAATCTCGGTCTGGTTTCGAATAAAACCCTTTCTCCTGATTGTGAATTTGTTCTATTTATACGCAACATGTTATCAACACTTACATCTTTACTTGGTTATCTAAATATTTTATTATAGTTACAACAGATAGAATTTGATGACAGTAAATAGAATAATCCGGGAAAGAATAAGAATTGGAGAAACAGATCTAATCCTTAAAACTGATCAATTAGAACATGAACTCCCTAAATTTATTATTACTCAACGATTAAGACTTAAAAATTATATAAAAATGCATCCAGAATTTTTAACTAGTTTTGAACCAATTCGAGTATTTGGAGAATCTGATAAATCCACATATGGAAGAAAATCGCATTCAAATGAACCTCCACTTATTGTCAAATTGATGGCCCGAGCAGGAAGAAAGGGTGATGTGGGACCAATGGCCGCAGTTGCAGGAACAATATCACAACTTTGTTTGGGATTCTTGGTCAAAAATGGGGCCAAATATGTTATAGTAGATAATGGTGGTGATTTGGCACTTAAAACTGATAAAGATGTTGTAGTTGGTTTATATGCAGGAGAATCATCCCTTTCAGGACAACTGGGGTTTAAAATCAAAGGTAGGAATACACCTATGGGCATATGTACATCTTCAGGAACTGTTGGACATTCCATAAGCTTTGGAAGATCCGATTCTGTTACGGTCTTTGCAGACGAAGCAAGTATCGCCGATGCACTCGCAACTTCAATTGCAAACTCTGCAGTGGGTGAAACAGATCATGATGCTGTACAAAATTCCATTGAAAAAGCTGAAGATTTTAAAAACATCATGAAAGGCGTGCTAGTGGTGGTTGGTGAAAATGCCGGAACCCTTGGAAAGATCCCCAAACTCGTTCAAACAGATAAAAAGGTTGTTATGGGAGATTTATTCGAAATTTAAAAATAAATCTCATTTTTTTAATAATTAATTTTTGTGATAACATAATTATAGGGGGTTAATTAACCCGCCAAGCGGAAATACCTTTACATTACTCCATTTTTCAATTATTTCAACGTTTTTTGGAATTTCAATAAACCCATCAGCTTCTGCAAGGGAAGTTATAGCACCAGAATCCTTTAATATTGGAACTGCATTTTTTCCATCTATTTTAACTAACAAGTAATGGGTTCTTCCTCTTGCTGGACGGTATCTGCGTGAAAGCTCAAGTTCTACAACTCCTTTATTTATTAAATTTGTTGATAAATTTATTGAAGCCATTTTTCTTAAAAATGGTGCAAAAAAAACGTGGAAAACCATTAATGCAGCTACAGGGTAACCTGGAAGTCCAAATAAGAATTTATCTTCCTCCCCATTTTTTAATCTACCAATTATGGTGGGTTTTCCCGGCTTAACAGATACTCCATGAACAAGAACTTCACCCAAATCATCTAAAACTTCTCTTAAAATATCCCCAGTGCCTGCTGATGTACCGCCAGATGTTATTATTAAATCAACATCTCTAAATTCATTTATTTTATCTTTTAGAGAATTGTAATCATCTTTAACTATTTCAGTATGTAGGGGTGTGCATCCACATGATTTAACTGCACTTGAAATTGTTTGGGAGTTAATATCATATATTTTGCCATAGGTTAATTCTTCATCGTGACTTATGATTTCGTTTCCTGTAGATATGATTGCTACACGTGGTTTCTGGAATACAGGGATCTCCTTCAATCCAATTGCACTTAAAACACCTATTTTGTCCGGTGTAATTCTTGTACCACTTTTCAGTAGGGGTTCTCCCGACTTTATATCAGAACCTTCCTTTGTTATGTTCTGACCAATGGCTGTGCTCTCATAGATAAGAATTTCCCCATCTTTGGTATCTGTAAATTCTACCATTACCACACCATTTGCATCCTCAGGCACTGGTGCTCCTGTTGAAACTTCGGTACAATATCCTTTAGTCAACTTTTTTGCTGGAACATCACCGGCTCCAACAACCTCCAGAAGTTTTAAACGGACTGGATTTTCTTCTGAAGCTGAAAATGTGTCCTCAGCAATTACAGCATAACCATCCATTGAAACCCTTTTGAAGGGCGGTAAATTTATGGTAGCATTAATATCCTCTGATAGAATTCTTGTCAATGAATTTTCTAGAGATACTTTTTCAACTCTTTTGTTAATAGGGATATTATCTATAATTTTTTTTACATCGTCAGGATCCATTATACTTAGAAATTCTTTTCCCATGTTATCACATTCTATGCCTGAAATATTTTAAATTGATTGTTCTTACAAATTTATGATTGTGTTGGTATTTACATTTCATTGTTAAAGCTAATTGATTACTTTTCATATGCACTCTTACTCAATTGAATTACCTTCTGCTATACATAGTATTCTCATTGAATAGATGGTGATGTAAATGAAGTTGATTTATGTGGGAATGTATAGGAATAATCTAAGTTTCATAATATATGAGTCTTCTACGAAGTTGAAGATCTGATAGTTTTTACTGACGAGTTTGGAAATTTTTAATATGGAACGTCAATTACAAAGTCAAATTGTAAGATTTGGATCTAAAAGCATAAATATGGAGTATCAAAAAATTTCTGATTAGATAAAAAAATAAATTGCAATTATTCAATGGGTTTTTGGAGGTTTAAATTTGAATTTAATTCAAACTAAGGTTAAAAAATATTTTGGGGAACGAGTAATTGTCGATAAAAAGATGAAAGAACATCGGTGGAATTATAGGAGGTATAATATAATTTTGGACGATAATCAACAATATACTAATGATGAATCTGTTAAAATTATATGTAATAATGATTTTGAAGAAATCAGACGCATGATCAAAGGATTAAAAAATGATAGTAATGATTTGATGGTAGAATTTAATGGAATTAAAATGGAAATCAATGAACAAAAAGCATTTTTTAATTATTTGACTCAGTTATCCTTTGATTAAGAAACTATAGGAAAATGAATAAAATAGGATATAAAGTTTGATCAAATGAAATGATAGCGCCCTACTGCATTCAGAATAAACTAATCTAAATTT
>PLTK01000160.1:0-1969 GCA_003164415.1 Methanobacterium sp.
ATAACATATCATACAACAAAGTTAAGCGTATTTTAGCTTATTATATTATGAAAATGGAGGCATATTATGGCATTTAAAGACCTTTTTAGATTTAATAAAGGAAAAACTACATTTGTATTTATTGGAGGTAAAGGTGGAGTTGGTAAAACAACTATATCTGCTGCTACAGCTTTATGGTTCTCAAGGCAGGGTAAAAAAACATTGATTATCTCTACAGATCCAGCACACTCCCTATCAGATTCTTACGAGAGAAATATTGGTCATAATCCAACACCAATAGCTGAAAATCTTGAAGCTCTAGAAATAGACCCTGAAATTGCTATGAAAGACTATCAAGCTAAAATGAAAGAACAGCAAGCAATAAGTCCTGGTATGGATATGGGCATGATGCAGGATCAGATGGATATGGCTTCGATGTCACCAGGTATTGATGAAGCAGCAGCATTTGATAAGTTCCTTCAATACATGACCACAGACGAATACGACATAGTAATATTCGATACAGCACCAACAGGTCACACACTCAGGTTACTTTCATTCCCGGAAATGATGGATTCTTGGGTTGGTAAAATGATAACTGTTAGGCGTCAAATTGGAAGTATGGCAAAGGCATTCAAAAATATCATGCCATTCATGGGTGACGAGGAAGAAGAAGACCAAGCTTTAGAGGATATGGAAGAAACTAAAAAGAGGATAAAAGTAGCAAGGGGCATTATGGCAGACCCTATGAGAACATCCTTTAAGACAGTTGTAATACCCGAAGAAATGTCTATTTACGAATCAGAACGTGCTATGGAAGCACTTCATAAATTCAACATGACAACTGATGGTGTTATTGTGAACCAGATCCAACCCGAAGAAGTAGATTGTGAGTTCTGTGCAGCAAGAAGGAAGATTCAGCAGCAGAGACTTAAAACTATCCAGCAGAAATTTGGTGGACAGGTTATAGCTGAAATACCTCTCCAAAAATATGAAGTAAAAGGAATGGACCGTTTAACAGAGATTGGAGATATCCTATACGGAAATCACATCGAAGAAGTTAAAGCGCTCCCCATGACTTAAATAAGGGTTTTTAAAGACCCTCTTTTTTTTAATTTTTATTTATTTGTATATAACTTCATTTAATTACAAAAATAAGCACATTTAAAACTATTTCTAAGGACTTTTTGCAATACAGTATCTACAAAGTGAATTTTCATCTTTAATAAAAATATTTTTTCCAGTACAGAAATAACAACCTTCACTTTGATAAACTTTTGATCCATTTGAAAAAATAATGCCTGGCGGATGTAAAGGTTTTTTTGCAATATAAGTTAAATATAACGATATTATCTTTATAAATTCCCTAAATTCCATATCATCCGGCGCATATAAACTAAAATAATGATCTATACTCCGTTTAAAATCTTCTAATTCCTTTTCATCAATTTCAGAATCATATCCCCTAAATTCTCTACTCATGATCTCATTAAAATTTTTTAGATTATATTCAGACATAATATCCATCAAAGAATTATCTCCTTTATGGGATAACCGCTGATTAGACGAAAATTTTGATTGATATTGTTTGATATCNNACACACATATAATTAAATTTCTTATTAACTACATCTTTGAGGGTAGTTTTTAATATTCTTTCATCAGAATAACTTAATTTTTCACAAACAGCAATATTTCGGGCTGGATCTATACCATTTTCAAGTAAAAAGTTTACTAACTCGTTTACTGTCCTGTTTGGAAGAATTATGGTTGGTTTGCCATTGGATAACATTGATATGATTTCATTTGAAATCCCTTTACCATGCATGGTAATTATGTTGGCATTGTCCCATGATATTTGGAGTTTTGCAGCACACATCTGAACAGAGCTTACACCCGGTACAACTTCTACATCAATATTATCGGCTAATTTTAAAATTGGTTTTAAAACACCGGAAAATCCAGGATCTCCAGTTGAGAGGAGTGTGAC
>PLTK01000160.1:2044-4861 GCA_003164415.1 Methanobacterium sp.
GACATTTTTAAGTATTCTCCATCAATTAAAACCTCTAAATTCTAACAATTTTTTAAATTTATATTTTTGATAACTATTTTTCTTTTATTATTTAATCCCCGAAAATATAGATCTACAACAATAAATTTTTTATTAATATTATGATAAATTAATTTATAATCAAATTTATTGTTATATGACCTATAAACATCCATTAAATGAGAAATTTGGAAGTTCTGTATACGTTTAGAGGACTTAATAGAGCGCATTTAGATATAAAAGGAACTATATCTAAAATTATCCATTTAATTGTGTTATACTACTTTGAAGCTGTTGAGAGTGATGTTAAAGTTTGATTTTTCTTGATCAAAACTTTGTACCGGAGCATCAAAAATTAATGCATAAGTGTTTCCATTTTTAATGAAATTTATTTGTTGTTCCTTCATTGTTTGGTTGAATCTGTTGGAATCATTTACTAAATATGTATTCTCATAGGCGATGTTCCCATCAACTGTAGTTGTATTGTTCAAAATTTCCTTAGTACTATCTTGATTTATTGGGTTTTGAATCATATTAATTAAACCTTGATTTGACATCCCTTTAGGATTTGGTAATATTGCAACTGTTATACTTGTACCATCTTTGGGATTATTTTTGTTAATGTCAATATTAGTGTTTGATTCCGATACAACTTTAGTTACTTGCCAATTACTTGGAATCTTAAAACTAACACCATTACCAGAATATGTGTTATTAACCACATTTACCTTAGTTGCGTTACCACTTACACATCCTGAAACTAAAATAATAAATACCAAAACTCCTAATATTAACCCGATATATTTAGTTTGCAATAGAATCACATTATATATTTAATCCAGATAAAATGTTATCATACATTTAGAATCTTCATTACCTAAAGAATATTCCTTATTAATTCATATATCCCAGGTTATATTCAGTTATTATTATTTTAATCAATTGATTAATATATTCTATGGATCCCAGCCCAATTCTAACCAAATATGAATCTTTGACATTTTTTATTATACTTGGTTTTAATGAAACCTTGAATTCTATCAATTGATTAAAATTTATAAACTTTAATAACTATTTTTCTTAGTACTATTTAAATCCTTGAAGAATGTGTGTCTATGCAATGAATTCCGATAAATATTTAATAATTTAAATTATACATCGAAATTATTATTTAACATGGTCTTTTAAATTAAACTAGAGATTAATTATTATTTTAACCAAATTCAGGAAGGATAAAAATGCTTCAAATCGCAGTAACCGGAAAACCAAACGTTGGAAAATCATCTTTTTTTAATTCTGCAACACTTTCAAATGTAGAAGTCGCTAGTTACCCATTCACAACTATAAATGCTAATAAAGCAGTTGCACACGTAGTAACAGAATGTCCATGTGTCGAATTAGAACTTACATGTAATCCTCACAATTCAAAGTGTGTTGATGGCAAAAGGCTGATCCCTGTTGAACTTATAGATGTTGCAGGACTCGTGCCTGGAGCTCACGAAGGCAGAGGCCTTGGAAATAAGTTTTTAGATGATTTAAGACAAGCAAAAGTATTCATCCATATAATAGATGCTTCAGGATCCACAGATGAAGAGGGAAGACCATGTGAACCTGGAAGCCATGACCCCCTTGAAGATGTTGAATTTTTAGAACACGAAATTACAATGTGGCTTTTTGAGATTTTAAAGAAAAATTGGAACAAAATGATAAGGAAAGTTCTGTCAGAAAGATTAGATCTCTCAAAGGTAATTGCTGAACAGCTAAGTGGAACAGGAATAAAACTTGAAGAAATAATTGAAGCCAAAAAAGTTGTTGATAAAGATTATGATAAATGGGATGATTCAGACATCATAGCAGTACTTGACGACCTAATTAAAAGATCAAAACCAATGTTGATAGTTGCAAACAAGGCAGATTTACCAACCTCTGAAGAGAATATCAAACGTCTTGAAGAGAAATATGGAAATGTTATACCTGCTTCAGCAGAATCCGAACTAGCACTTATACGTGCATCAGAGGCAGGGTTGATAAGTTATTTCCCTGGTGACTCAGATTTTCAAGTGATTGAACCGGGAAAACTCAACGAAAACCAATTAAAAGCTTTGAATTATATCAAAGAACATGTTCTTATGAAATATGGGAGTACCGGAGTTCAAGAAGCACTTAATAAAGCAGTGTTTGATATTTTAGACATGATAGTTGTTTTCCCAGTAGAAGATGAACATAAATTATCTGATCAAAAAGGAAATGTCCTGCCAGATGCTCTGCTCATAAAGAAAGGTTCAAATCCACGTGATATGGCTTATGTAATACATACAGATATTGGTGATACTTTTATGCACGCTTTAGATGCCAGAAGCTGCAGAAGAATTTCAAGTGACCATGAACTAGAAAATCGTGACATAATAAGTATTATATGCCGCTAGAGGGGTACAAACTAAAGTATAATAGTTAAGTAGGAAGTATTAATATAAAATCTAAATTTTTGAGTATATAAAAGACTTATAAAAAAAATGTATATTAATTATACTCATAATAATTTTTTTAAATTTATTCCTTTTGAATATCGATAGATTCTGTTCAAGATACTTATATGTATATACTTTACTTGAAACAGAAACTTTTACGAGTGACCTTATCAAATCAACGAATAATGTCATAGGAAAACAATATTCTATAGGGTCTTGGATTTTTTATGTTTCGGATAGCTTTTGTAGGTCTGTTTTGGTGGTGTAGCCTAGTGTTGTGATGAGTCCTGCTAAAAATACAATTAATATGGTTGTTCTTTTGGCTGATTCT
>PLTK01000231.1:0-2158 GCA_003164415.1 Methanobacterium sp.
ATGAAATCTCATTATGGCCCTTAAAGAAAGTTTCGGTTGTATCATCCATTTCACTGATTGTATTGTATGATCTTAGGAAGAAAGATTCATCTATCTCTTCGTAATGTATCAATGGTACCGAATATATCTGTGATCTATTGGTTATTGTTGAAATTCCATTATTATTATCACTAATATCCATCCAACCTTCTGTTGCACCTAAACAATGATGTGTAGAGACTCTTAAACTTACAGGAGCATCTTGACAGACATTTTTTCCATTTAAATTGAATGTTTCGGTTGTACTACCACCATTTACAGTGGAGTATTTAAGACTATTTTGATCAAAACAATCTGGATTGTAGGTCATTATCCCCAATCTAAAAGAGAATGGATGGATATTATTCAAACTATAATGATAAACTATATCAACTCTAGGCCTGTTTAAATATACATAATATTTCTTTAACAAAAATCCTATAGCTGTTTTAATAATACCAAATACTGGTATTCTTATGTGGTAATTATATCCTTTAGGAATTAAGAATTCAGTTTCATCTAAATCTGTGAATTTATTGTTTGAACGGTCATGGATTATGGTGTGGCCAGAAAACCAAGCTGTAGAAAATTCTATATCCTCAAAAAAGTCTGGATCAAGTTCACCTATCATGAAGTTATTGGTAATTTTAGGGAAAGATAATTCTTTTATAGATGCCCCTTTACTTGGAGATAATTTTAATCTTACCTCATTGGTTTCAATACATCCTTCAGAAAACTCATTAAAATCATGATCTTCATCAAAATAAACTTTTTCAACAATCTTACCCTGAATAATTGAATGCACTTTTATATGAGGTTCAATAACTATTTTAACCGATCTAATGCTTCCATCTCTGTAGTATTCCAATTCTTCTAGTTGTGTTTCTATTTCTTGATTATTTAAAAGAACTGCAACACCTGTTGTGTATTTTCCTGATTCAAAATTTAATTTGTATTCAAATGGATTTTCCCAAACAAAATCATTTGGATTTATAATAACAAAATCATTGTCAACATCAATTTGTTCACAAAGTTCTTTAAATAAATTTTTACAATATTCTGATGTTGCACCTAATTTATTTCTGAATTTCATATATTTTTCATCGGTTGTATGTGTTCTAAAATCACTGCTCCAGAGATATGTTAGTTCTAATCTCAAATCCTCAATTAATGATTTTTCAATCTTATTATTAACTATTCCGTTTAAAAATTCTATATTATTCAATAAATTATATATACAGTAACATTGGGCATTTATTCTGCTGTTTTCACGTCCACAAACTGCCCAACGTGTAACATTATATTTAAATTGTTTTTTAGATTGAATAGGATACTCAGCAGTACCAAGTGAAACTTCATTTTTCGGTTTAAATTTTTTAACAACTTCATTTGGTGTTATAACTTCAATATGTTCTGATTCATCAAGATATTCAAATAATCTGTTAATTCTATCAAATTCATTTACAGAATTTTTAGATTTTATTATATCACCATGGCCTGGCTGATAATTAAAAATTTCCAGATCATAGGCGTACAACAGGAATGATCTATTATTTTCACTGGAATAATGAGAATTTAAGTAGGTAATATAATCTTCAAATGATAAATTGTTTTGTATATATCGTTGAAACTGTTGAAAAGAGATGGAACTATTCCAAATTAGGTTAATTTTTGATTTATCTGCACCATTTAATACCTTTGGACTGTATTTATAGTTTTTTGGAAAGTTATTATATTTATTTGCATTATCCCAATCTGCTATGAGATTTTTGTATCCTGCTTCCTTATATATTCCAATGAGTCCATCTGAATATGTTTGTTCATTAACAAATCCAGTTACAGGAATTTTATCTAAAATTTGTTTATAAACTTTATTTCCCTGAATTAAATTATTTAAATTAGCTTTTGAAGGAATTAATGGAAATATATTCTGGGAATATCCTGAACCTATAACTTCACACCTAGAATTAAAACAGTACTTCTTTAATGTGTTTATAAATCCCACATCCATCTCATTTATTAATTCAAGAGTAGAAGCTGGAAATTCAAAGCCCAAATTCACATTATAATCGTTTAATAAATCTAATGCCGGCCAGTAACATTTGTCCAATACCGAAGAATATTGATCTTCGGGTATACT
>PLTK01000231.1:2206-15665 GCA_003164415.1 Methanobacterium sp.
CTAAATAGATATTATAAATACCTTCTACATTCATGGCTTTTTTTAAACCCTTTATACTGGTTATTTCACCCGGTTCTGGAAGGATAAATCTATCTGCAACATATTTACTAAATTTAGGTTTTAATTCATCTAAATCTATTTCGTCACCTATTGTTAACTGTACAAGTAATTTTATTATATTAATTCCATTAGATAATGGCACCCTTACAGATGAGAATCTACCACCACTAGTTCTTGCAGCCATTTCAATTATTCTTATCCTACCATCTTCCTCAATAAGAAAATCTCCTTTAGCTACTCCCCAATTTATTCCAATAGCTTTTATAGCCGATTCAATAAGTTCTGTTAAGTTATTCATCGTTTCAGGAGATAAATTGGCGGGTATTTGGCCTCCATCTTGTATGAAAAATGGTTCAAATTTTTTTCTATCATAATTTCTATCGCCAATTCCAATATTGTAAATGGTTCCTTGGTATACAATAGATTCTGTGCTGATTTCCTTTCCCTTTAAAAATTCTTCAATTAAAATAATATTTTCTGTTGTACTTTTCAGTGTATGTTCATATGCAGTTTTAACTTCTTTTAAAGAGTTGACCTTAATAACTCCCCTTGCACCGGCCTTATCTATTGGTTTGAATACACAAGGAAAACCAATTTTTTCTGATTTTATTTCTGCTTCTTTGAGATTTTCTACTGTTTCAAATTTTGCACAGGAAACACCATTTTCACTAAAACATTTAATCCTTTTTAATTTATCAGTTGCTCTTTCAGCAATTTCAGGATCAATTCCTGGCAGATCTAACTTTTTTGCAACTTCAGCTATTATTTGTGGTATTTCAACAGCATGGGTCATGACACCATCAATTTCATATTCCTTACCGATTAAAACCATCTTATTTACATCTTTAATATCCTCAGATATTCCAATATCTGCAACTAATAATCCCGGGGCCTCACAATTACCATCAACAGCAACTACTTTTAAACCAAGATCTTTAGCTACTTCAATGGCTTCTAATTGTTCAGGACCAGCCCCTAATATCATTATGGTTTTTTTTGACATATTAATCAAAATTATCAAATCAATAGCTTTAATAATATTCCATATCACTCAATTTAACTATAGAAGACTCATTAGATATACTTTTGTCTGCGGCGTCTAGAATAGCGATTATGTTTTTTGAATTTCTTAGGGTGGGTAATATTTTTTCGAATTTATTGATATCCACACCATTTTCAACTTCTAAAACAGATTTTATAAATATCTTAATACTTTTAAATCCATATTTACCCTCTAAATTAACAGTTCCATCAATATCTTTATTTATATAAAAAAAGTTTGGATTAATACTTTCAGGACATTTTTTTGTTAAAACACGTTCAAATCCTCTGTTTTTTTGATTTGACCTAACATGACCGTTTGTTCCAATAATTTGTATTTCTTGGTGGGTCATTGCACTTGTACCGGAAGGGTCTGATAATCCGGCAATATGATAAGATGAAAATTTATGTGCACCCTTTTCCCATATAATATGAGTTTCAATTAAATCAGGTGTTTTTATCCCATATTCTTCTTCAATTAATCCGTATTGACATGTTGATCTTACTTCAAGTGGAATTGCTCCTGTGATAAATTCTGTTAGATGGATGTAATGGGATCCAATGTAATGGTTAACATTTGTTTCTTTACCAAACCATTCTCCAAATATTTCTAACATATCCCTTCTTTGAGTCATTTTAGAGAATATATGTTGTATCTGGCCATAGTCATTTTGACTGCACTGTTCTCTTAGAATCAAATTCGGTTCATCATGTATCTTATGATAATCCACCATTCCAAGGAGTTTGGTCTTGTTCATCCGGACCATTACTTCCTGATAATCTTTTAAGTTGGTTAAAGGAGGTTTAACAATTAAGAAGTGATGTCCGGCTTGTATGGTATTTAGGATCATCTCTTTGTGTAGATGGTTGGGAGTTGCAATTATAACTGCCCCCGGTTTGGGTAACTCTTTCAATGCTTTTAAATAAGTTTTTTCATCGATTTCATCCTTTTTGGGATAAAATTCCATAGTTGTATCCCATTCAAATTTTTCATTCAATGTTTTAAGTTTATCTTCCAATTTATTGTATTTAAATCCATTTTTAGCAGCCAAATAAACCTTATCAACATATCCCTGTTTTTTAAGTTCCAGTATTCCTGGTAATATCACTCCAAAATCTGTGTTAGTTTCTTTTTTCCCCTCAAGTATAGTTGAACCGGTTGAATAATGTCCATTTCCAATTATTAAAACATTTATTTTGTCCAAATAAATCACCTAATTTTTTGAATTATTATTGTAAAAATTATAGTTTATTAATTAAATTAGTATTATTCCCCTGTAATATTTGTAAATACTGGAATATCCTATTTCTTTATATAAACGGGCTCATAAAAATACTTGTACTCTAAAATCTATGTACTAAATTTGCATTTCAAACATTTTATATCATGAATCAATATTTTTTAATCCATCAATAATGAAATAGCCATTTTATAATAACAATTCGTTAACTCTTTTTTTTCATTGATATTTTCTTGTATCTTTAATGAAACTTCTTTACTCTCTAATAATTTATAGATTAATTTCAATAGAAAATTTTTTTCTATAGAATCCGGTTCTGTTGAGAATTCTGTTAATTCCATGCTTTCCATGAATCTTCCAACTTTAGGTAAATAATTAATGGCTATAACAGGAGTTCCTCCAATACAACTAAAAATAGCTCCATGAAGTCGTATAGATAATGTTAAATCAAAACAACTGTAAAGGCCTATTAATTCAAAGGGATCATAACTATTTTTTAATATATGAAATTCAACATTGCCATCTAATCTTTTAGATAATTTTTGAGCAATAATACGGTCATCATCTTCTTTATAAGTTACTTGAGGAACAAATACAAATATAAATTCATGTTTTAATTCATTTAATGTATCAATTAATTGTTTCCATATTATTTCAGTTGCATTAGCTGGTAAAACAGCATTTAAATCTCTTAATGAGATACCCATATATTTTTTTCCTAATGGAATTTTTTCCCTCTTAAATAAGTTATCAATGAGATCCTGTTCGGGTTTTGTGGCACCGAGGGTAGAATCTGGAAATACCCTTATTGTTTTAGGTTTTGATAGAATTTTTTGAAGTTCTAATTTAGATCCTTCATCTCGAAGGGTTATAATATCAGAATTTTCAATTATATATCTTGATAATTCTTTTCCTAAATCAGTTTTAAGCGGTGTTACACTAGTTCCATATATCATTATCTTTTTATGATACTCTTTTGCAAAATAGACATATAATGCTATTAGTGGGATTGGTCCTCTGAATAAATCTATTGTCTTATCATGGAAAATATTTCCTGCACCTAAAATAAGTAGATCACAATTTTTTATTTGGTTGACAACCCTAACCAGGTCATCTTGTTTATCGCCATGATTGAAGCCTTTAAATGATTTATTGAATGATTCTTCCCTAGATTCGTATTCAAGATTTTTTATAAATTTAATATTGTATTTAATTTCATCATCTTTAGAAGGATGTCTTGAAAAAGCTGTGAATTCAAAGTTTATATCTGGAGCATTATTTTTAAGGTTTTCACTAAGTAATATCAATGGTAATTCGTCTCCAGCATTTTTTAATCCATATGACCCAGCAAACAAAACCTTTTTTGTTAAAATTTTCATGATTTTAAGTTCTCCACTTCCTAAGAAGTTAATATGAACTCATCTAAAAATATTACTACATAACACATTAAATATATTACTGCTACAATAACNNTTTAAATATTTAATATTATATTTGCAACTCTTGATGTGCCAGCACCATCAATAAATGGCTTTAAACTAGTATTATTGTTTAGTATTCTATTTAATGCTTGGGATAATTGATTAGGTGTTATATCTTGGTAGTAACCTAAATTTTCTATTGGACTGTACCTAGATTCTAATATTTTAGTACATTTTGTGTTATGTTTATTGTGGGAAACGGTTATTATTGGTAATTCTAAATAGATCATTTCATAAACTGTCATTCCAAATGTGCAAATAATAATATCCAATTCTTTTAAACATTCAAGTGAATAGGGTAGAATATACATATTTTTAGGAAGATCCAGACTATATAATTTATTTTTGAATTTATATAGGTCACCATATAATAAATAAATATTCTGTTCAATATTTATTTCCCTTAAAAGATTAGCTAATTTTAATATAACTCCTTCTGGATCACTTCCACCGGTGGTTACACCAATCCTTATACCTTCATGTTCCTTGGATAATTTATCCTTTAAATCTATAATTTCATCCCTTAATATGATATAATTGGGTCCAGTTCTTACTTGATTTATCCGATCAGGGGTTAATAGGTTTTTCAAACGGTCTAGATTAAAATGTGCATTGGGGAAGATTATTTCATCGCATTCAATAAGACCTTCACAAATATTATCTAACATTAATATTTTTAAAGAATTTTTCTTTAATCTTTTTAAAAAATGTCTTTTATAGGTATATTTAATATCTAATATAATAATATCCGGATTTAACTCATTATAAATTCGAAATAAAAATTTATTTTCATCTTCGTCTGATCTTTTAGTAAAGATTTTAAAATCATTTTTAATATAAGAATTTGATACATCTTTATCTGTTGCAAAAAAAATATTATTATCCTTTAATTTGTTTGCAACGGCTAAACATCTTACTAAATGACCTAAACCAATTTCATTATTTGAATTACATCTAAAAACTATTTTTTTACTCAAAACTTTCACCAGTATATAATTAAATGCATAAATATCAGAGATTCAATATTTGGGGATTTGATTAAATTATAATATTTTATTTTATAATCCTATCTTCTTTTAAAGATTTGATATAGCCTTCATTGCGTATTATATCATTATTTATCATATTTAACTCGGGTTTCTTTTTTAAAAGTTCTAAAACATCCCTAGTTGAAAAGAAATTGTTTTCATTGTATAACTCTTTGTAAACTTCCCTTACAAATTTTAGATCTCTTTTTTCATCCACTGTCCATCTAAGTTTTGATAAATCCTTTTTAGGTTTTAATGGTCTGCCTATATTGAATATTTTATCATTCTTCCATATGTAAGGTGTAACATGTTCCCTTTCAGAAAACCATTTTGATTCGGTCCATGCCCTTTTAAGAGCTTCAAAGGAAAAGACTTCGCATCCCACACCATTTGGACATAAACTGTGTTTTCCAACACCCAAATAATCATAATCGGTATTGGTAAAATAATAATCTATAAAATTATCAATAATATACGGATCAACAAGGGGACAATCAGAAGTAACTCTCACTATAATATCTGCACTGAACTTTACAGCTGCCTTATAATATCTATCCAAAACATCCCATTCATTTCCACAGAATACTTCAATACCTGTATCCCTTGATATTTCTAAAATAGGATATTCTTCTTCCTTTGTTGTTGTTGCAACCACAATAAGGTCTGTTTTTTTGGATTTCATTACCCTATCTATAACATGCCAAAGCATGGGTTTTCCATTAATATCCTTCAAAACCTTCCCGGGCAATCTAGTTGAACCCATCCTGGCCTGAATTATAACTACAACTCTATTCATATTATTAGATCCTTTTTCAGCAGATCTCCTTTTTTAATATATTTTCGTGCCCTTTTGCCAATTATATTATTTATTTCATTTGGAAGTATACAACCCGTGGGTGAAGGCCGTAAAATTATAAGATCATCCTTTTTGATGGTTTTACCAGATTTGATATCATTTTTAGCGTATATTGCTCTACGCGACTTTCTTTGGCCGAGTTCATAATCTGATGGTAAAATTTCTTCAGAACCTAACATCTTTTCAACTGTCCGTATGCCATTGACCATTTCCTTTAATTCTGAGGGTTCTAATGAGTATGAATGATCTGGACCATCGAGGGATCTACTTATGGTGAAGTGTTTTTCAATTAAATTTGAACCCATCGAAACAGCGGCTATTGGTGCGTATATCCCCAAGGTATGATCTGAAAACCCAACAGGGAAATTAAATTTTTTAAGGGCCAGAATAGATTTTAAATTAATATCTTCGATTTGTGCAGGATACTGGGAAACACAGTGCATTAAGATTATTTGATCATTATCCATGGAATTCATTAAATTAATAACATTTTCAACTTCTGAATGGTCTGTCATTCCAGTAGAGAGTATAATTGGTTTATAAGTGTTTATGATTGTTTCTAAAAGTGGAAAATGTAAAAATTCATATGACGCTATTTTATAAGCTGCCAGTCCATAATATTCCAATTTATTCACAGTTTTTTCATCAAATACACTAAATAATAGGATTATATTTTTATCTTTTGCATAATCAAAGATTTCTTGATACCATTCATCTTTAAATTCTATTTTTTTTAATTTATTCACTATTTCTTCAGTATTAAATAGTTTCTCTGCTTTAAACGCCTGAAATTTAACAGCATCAACACCACAGTCTGCCGCGATGTCAATTAATTTTTTAACCTGCTCTATTTTACCATCATGATTAGATCCTGCTTCGGCTACTATAAAAGTAGGTTCTCCTTCACCTATAATATTATTCCCTATTTTAACTTTATTCATTTCTTTTCCCCTTTAATTAATGGATAATTTCTTATTTTATCACAAATATATTCAACATATTCGGTTTTAAGATGGGGATACAATGGTAATGTAATTATATTTTTAAACACACTTTCTGTAATAGGATAATCCAATGGATCAATGTTATAATTATTTTTATAATAAGAAAATCGATAAATGGGAATGTAATGTACATTTACTCCAATATTATTATTTTTCATATATCTAAAAAAATCATCCCTATCAATTCCTTCTTTTAGTAGGATGGTATAAATATGCCATGAATTTTTAACATTACTCCAATTTGAAGGAGTTTCAACAAAATCAACATTTTCAAGGAGTTTTTTATATAAATTAGCCAGCTCATTTCTTTTAGTTATAAATGAATCCAATTTTTTTAGCTGAGATATTCCCAATGCACATTGAAAATCTGTTATACGATAATTACGTCCAAGCTCTTTTATATCGTACATATAACCCTTTTTGGATTGTCTCTCATGAAGATCTGTGTCAATACCATGATTTCTAAAAATTTTTAAACTCTTATTAAATTCATTATTATCAGTAACCACAGCTCCACCTTCGCCTGTAGTCATATTTTTTACTGGATGAAAACTAAAAATGGTCATATCTGCATAATTACCAATTTTTTTATTATTGAACTCTGATCCAATGGCATGACTTGCATCTTCAATAAGATACAGATCATTTTCATAGGCAATTTCTTTAATCTTGTTTATATCACATGGATGACCTGCATAATCTACATAAATTATTGCAGCTGTTTTATTGGTTATTTTTCTCTTAATATCTTCAGGATCAATATTTCTAGTATTTTTTTCTATATCTGCGAAAACTGGAACTAAATTATTGTACACTATGGAATTGGAAGTAGCTGCAAAACTAAATGGTGTAGTAATTATTTCCAATCCTTTTTTAATTTTTAATGTCTGTACCGCTATATCTAAAGCACTTGTACCGGAATTTACAACTGTAGCATGTAGACATCCGATGTACTTTGCTATAGCATTTTCAAATTCATCAACTTTTGGGCCAGTAGTGAGCCAATCACCTTTTAAAACGGATTCAACAGCTTTAATATCCTTTTTATCAATGAATTGTTTCCCGTATGGTATGTTTTGATTCATAATATCTCTAATAAATAATATCAATGTCTTTTATTAAATTTTCTAAATTTTCAGAATCTAACCATTTTTTATTATTATCCGATGAGTAAATAAACCCGTCTTTAACTTTTTTTCCATCCGGTAAAATTGAGTTCTTTTTAAATTTCCACCAATCTAAATCAGGATAGATTATGAAATGATCATCATATTCGTATGTGCTTCTTGAATCCTCAGCAGTAATCATAACTTCGTGTAATTTTTCACCCGGTCTAATACCTATATTTTCTAAATCTGCATTGGGATTCATTGCTTTTGCTAATTCAGTAACCTTAAATGAGGAACATTTTTGTATGTATAATTCTCCACCCTTAGATTCTTCAATAGCCTTAAACACTAAATTAACTGATTCTTCTAGTGTCAACCAAAAGCGGGTCATTCTACTATCAGTTATTGGGAGTGATTTAGCTCCTTTATCAATCAAATTTTTAAAGAAGGGAATAACCGATGCTCTACTTCCAGCAACATTTCCATATCTAACTACACTAAAACTAGTATTTCTATCTCCCACATAAGCATTTCCAGAAATGAAAAGTTTATCTGAAACTAATTTGGTGGCACCGTATAAATTCACCGGATTAACAGCTTTATCAGTAGATAATGCTATAATTTTTTCAACTCCATTGTCAATGGCAGCGTTGATAATATTTTCCGCACCATAGATATTTGTTTTAATAAATTCTATTGGATTATATTCTGCTGCTGGAATTTGTTTTAATGCTGCTGCATGAATGATAATATCAACATCATAAAAAGCGCGATTTAATCTTTCTTTATCTCTAACATCTCCTAATAGAAATCTGAGTTTGTCCTCATATTCTTCAAACTCCCTTCTCATCATATATTGTTTATATTCATCTCTAGAATAGATGATTATTTTATTTGGATTATTCTCTTCCAGCACTTTTAATGCAAATTTTTTCCCGAAAGAACCAGTTCCGCCAGTTATTAAAATTGACTTATCATCAAACATATCGACACCAACAAATATTCTCTTTAATATTACAATCTATTACCATCCGTAAACCCTAAATATCCAATTCAAAGTTCCCAAATATAAAGTTAAATAATATTTCCATTAAATAATTTATGGTAATAAATATACTTAAATTTTTAAATACAGAATTCATGATTCTTTAAATATATTAATTCAATATGTAACAGTTTTATAAAAAAGAATATTTACTTAATGTTATTTAACCTTTAACTGCACAATTTAACATATACATCAACAGGATAACTGTACAACCACTGGATTTAAATTCTAAAAAACCATAAATCAAACTTAAATTATTAATTATAATCCTATTATGAAAGATTTTTTTTTAGAAATAAATTTTTATTATCTTTTAATGAAATATTCCTTATGAATTATTTGGTATCCTTACCCTAATTTTCTATCTTTAATAGTAATAAAGAAATAAAAGAACTTAAAGAATTAAATTATGGATCATAGTTATTTTATATTGTTTGAATGTAGGCTAAACAATGGTTAACTGGAAAGCAATTGGTTTAGGATTTATTATCACACTCGTACTGGCGTATCTTGGGAGATATATACCGCACCTAGACATGCCCATCGCCCCCATTATAGGTGGAATCATTTCGGGTTATATGGTTGGGGGAAGTTATAGGGACGGTGGGATCTACGGCGGACTTTCAGTAGGTATTGCAGGTTTTCTCTACACCATTATGGTAATTTTATTAACAGGGATTTCGTTAGCTACAACTGTTTCTATGAATATTTTTCCAATGGCCATGAATGGGGAATCTGGTATTGTTACAGCTGCTATTATAATTTTAGGGGCACTTTTAGCCTTTAGTATCTATTTTATAATGGGTTTAATTGGTGGAATAATTGGAATAGCTATCAAAGAAAGAAATGCTGAAAAACAAATTTTCAGATCATAAAAATATCAGATTATATAAATATTTCATATCTCTTAGATTCATATGATCTAAAAAATTGAAACCTGATTAAGAATTATGTTTAACATTTACATAATATGAATACCATTTTACTCTGATCAAGTGAATTCCAGATTTATTCTTTAGATGAATATTTATAATATATCATAACATAAACTAGGAAAATTCCAATATTGATGCTCAGTCGTGGCCAAAAATCATGTCTGAAAAATAGATAATCAACAGTAAACACTACTACAAGTAAAATCAGTACAGAAGAAATAAGTTTAATCGACGAATTAACCATTTTTTATAAACCTCACTCATTATTCCAAATAATTCTATAATTAATTAATTCTATATTATTATCAATTATACTATTGTTTGTAATTATAAAACTCTTTTTAATTTAAACTATAGATATCTGGAATTCCAAGTAGGTGTTATTGGAGTTACCTGTTGTTTTAGGTTGATTAAATATTAATATTATCGAAATATATTAACTTTAAATCAATTATCTTTTAGTTAAAAAAGATTAAAAAGAGAAATTAATATGTAAAACAAGATTTTGGAAGGTTTGATTTGTTTTTATTATCTTGATCAATAATGTAATGTGCCAAGAATCTTTCCTGTCCAGTTTCTGTTTTTATTTGGTATGCTGATATCTCATTGTTTTTTATTAAGATTTTATTATAGGCGGAATAGTTATCCCCATAAAGCCTTGTGGTTGTTGCGGTGCCTGAATTTAAAATAACCATATCTTCGACTTTCCAAGAGTTAGAAACATGTTTATGGCCATTTAGAACAAGATTTACTTTATGGCCAACCAATAATTTTAATGTGTCTCCTGAATCAAGTAATATATTCCTTTCACGCCCTGTTTGAGGAATAGGGAGTAAATGATGATGGAAAGTTACAATAGTAAATTTATCACTAGGTGTCCTGTTTAACACATCATTTAACCATTCTAGCTGATCAAATCCTAGCTTGCCATCGTGTATATCTGGCTCTGAAGAATCCAAGCCGATGATAATTACATCATCGCTTTTATCGGATCCAATAAATTTTCTGTCTCCAATAAGATTTCTAAAATGTATTAATCCAACATTACACGAATCATGATTTCCAGGAACCACATATGTCTCGGCTATGTCACTTAAATCAGTTATAAAATCTCTAGCCATATTATATTCTTCAATGTATCCCATTGAAGTAATATCTCCAGCAATAACTATAAGATCAGGGTTTTCATATTCAATTTGAAATTTCAGATTATTCTTTAGTCTCTCACTGAATTTAAATTCTCCAAAATGCAGATCAGAAATCTGAATTATTTTTTTTTCCATCTATTTCACCTATGGGTATTATTAAATATCTGAGCCTCCTAGATTTTAATAAAGTAACCCTGAAGGCTCTGAATTATTCAATTGTTTATGAAACGGGATTTTTGACACTTTTTATGATTATTTGTCAATTATAGACTCCTAAAATTTTGTTATATCTTCTAGGAATCACTATCCCTTATTTTATAAATAGAACATCATCATATAAAAACTTTACACATTAAGCATACTTTAGTACTCTTTTAGCAATAATATTTTAATAGAAATCGTTTATATTATTAATATTTTAGTTTAATAAACAAAACTAACTCCTTGAAAATAGAATTAAGAAGGATTAATAGATTATTTCCAAGGGAGTATAAGTTAAATTGTTGTAATATTTTAGGGAAAAAGAAAATAACAAACGCTTTTTCTATTTCTTTTGTAACAAAGAATACTTATTATTAAAAGATTCTTAAACATAATCTTATTATAATAATGTTAATGTAGATAGAATGGAATAATTATAAAGAATAAGATAACTTTAAATTAGAAATAGGTTCATTATATTTATATTTAACATCAAAAAACATTTAGTATATTTGGTTAATGGTTGATTACTAAATCTGTTAATATTTTTTAAACATTTATGTAACTGGAGGTTCTTTTATGGATGATATTTACAAACGTTCACTAGCGGGAGATATAACAAAGGAAGATGCTTTAAAATTAATTGATTCAAACCCATTTGAATTATTTGATGTTGCAGACAGACTTAGAAAGGAAATTGTAGGTGATGAAATTACATACGTAGTCAACAAAGCCATTGATATCACCGACCACTGCATGATTGAATGTGAATTTTGTTCATTCAGGGATCATAAAGGCTATGAAATGACGGTTGATGAAATAATTGAAAGTGTTGGTAATGCCCAGACAATAGGTGCAACAGAAATATGCCTTTTTGGCGGGATTATGCCACACATGACAGTAGATTATTACAGTAATATTATCAGATCAATCAAATCTAAATATGATATCTGTTTACATGCACTTTCACCGGTTGAAATTTATCAAACAGCAAAAAATTCTGATATGAGTACATTAGACGCTTTGAAAATCCTTAAAGAAGCCGGTATGGATACAATGACTGGAGCATCCGCAGAAATACTGGTGGATTCTGTAAGAGAAAAGATATGTCCTAAAAAGATTTCAACATCCCAGTGGATAAACATAATTAAAGAAGCACACAGTTTAGGTATTCCAACAACATCAACCATCATGTACGGTAGTGTTGAAACATGGGAAGATCGTATAGACCATCTGATGATACTTAGGGATATTCAACGAGAAACAAAAAGTTTCACAGAGCTTGTTCCCCTAACATTTCTGGGATTAAACAATAAATTGGGTAAAGAATTTAAGGGTGCAAGTGGAATGGATGATCTTAAAATGCATGCCATTTCAAGGGTTATATTCGGAAGGGATATACCCAACATCCAAGTTTCATGGGTAAAACTCGGGATAAGAACCTCCCAAATAGTGCTCTGTTGTGGAGCAAATGACTTGGGTGGTACCATGATGGAGGATAAAATTTCAATTGCAGCAGGAGCTTCATATGGAGAATATTTACCACGTGAAGAAATTATCGAAATTATCGAAGCAATTGGACGTGTGCCTGCTGAAAGAAACACAGTGTATGGGCGGGTTTAGGATATTTGAGAAAAATATAAATACAAAAAAGTGGTGATCAAATGAATCTTGATAAAGCTGTATTCTATGACGGTAAGGATCTGTACGACCATTTAAATAAAAGAATTAATGGAAAACCAGAAGATGAAGCTTCAATTTTGGGGATGGAAGTAGATTTAATGGAAGAACCACCAGAACTCCAAATTTTAGTTATTCCAGACAAATATTCTAAGATATTAATGGAATATTTGGAAGAAAGAAATAACCTTGAAAAAACACCTTCTGTTGATGGGGGATTATTAATATTAAGAAATCTCTTTGGATTAGAGGTAATATTCAGTCGCCTAACCAATTCCATCCACATATATTAAATTCAACTATTTATTTTTTTATTATTATCTAATCTTATTCGACTATATGTACTTCATATAAATATTTTTTTAAAATATAAGTATTAATATCTATTTAAATCTATTTACAACTAAAAATAATCGTTTTTATTTTCAATAAGTATCTAATTTTAAGGAACAATCATATCATACCCTAAATTATATTTGAAGAATGTTAATACTTATTTGAAATTTGTTTTAATATTTTATTATCATAATTATGGGGTTTGTGAGTTATAGCACACTTTAATGTGGTGTGTTTTATAAGGGAGTGAGTGTCTTTTATTTATGATCAAACATAAAGGAGGTGAAATAA
>PLTK01000171.1 GCA_003164415.1 Methanobacterium sp.
TGAAATAAATTTAGGCGTTTTGGACAAGTATTTCGTCGAAAACTCCTTCGTCTATTTCTTTCTGCACATCTCGGGGATCTTTCCCTTCTACAGTTATTCCCATGCTCACGCATGTACCAATAACTTCTTTTGCAGCATTTTTAAAGTCGTTTGATAGGAGTGCATCAAATTTCATTCTAGCGATCTTTAATGCTTGCTCCACTTTGAGATCAGCAACTTTGTCAAGTCCAGGATCCTGTGATCCCTTATCTATGTTTAGTTCATCTATGATCAATGCAGTGGTAGGTGGTGTACCCACAGTTACTTCAAATGCTTTGGTTCCGATATCAACTATAATTTTGACAGGTACCTTCATGCCTTCGAAATCAGCTGTTTTTTTGTTAATTTCCTCTACAACTTGCATCATGTTAATGCCCAACGGACCTATTGCAGGACCTAATGGTGGACCCGGCGTTGCTTTTCCGCCGTCTATAAGAATTTCTACGGTTTCTTTTGCCATTAATCTGCCTCCTTCTGTATTAATCTAATTTGGTCACCTTTAACTGTAACTGGAATTGGAACAGCAGCCTCAATAAGTTCTAAGACTACATCTTCTTTTGATTCATCTATTCTAACTACTTTGGCCTTTTCTCCTTTAAATGGGCCAGATATGAGCTCTACAATACTTCCTTTTTGTACTGAAGCCAGTATTGGCTCTGGATTTAAAAAGTTTTTAACCTCATCGTAGGGTATTTCCCCTTCGATTGCACCTTTCATATGCGGAACTTTAAAGGCGGGATTTTGCATGTCGATCTTGGATGTAGATTCAACTAAAATATATCCCCTGAGGCTTTCTGGAACAAGGATGGAATTTACTTCAATTCCGCTATTTTTAACATTTCTCCCTATTATCCTTGCTACGTTTTTTTCTTGACCTACAAGGGTTCTTATTGCATAAATCAAACTATCACTAACCTCTAATATACTTTTTATTTAATTAAACAATTTTTTAAACAATGATGCTATAAATATTTTATGGTCGATATTTACATTAAATTTAAATTTTACCAAAAAGTAGTGCTATGATAGTTATTATAAAACCGACGGCACCTATTATTAAGACACCGATTCCAGTTATTTTTGCAACATTTATAAATTCATCTCGACCAGGTTTTTTTGATACGTGCAGAACTCTTTGACAGAGTTTTATAAAATCGACAACAGATTTTTGATTTAAGTTCATAGAATTACCCACTTTGGTTATAATTATAAAGAATGAGAATTTTAAAATTTAGATAGATCACATTAGGAGGGTATAAGTTTAGAGATTTATAAACCTTTCCATTTATTGGAGATGGTAATCACTAAACTTAAGGAAAAATGGGAATAGAAATTTAAAGTTGTGGATTTTAACCTATAAAATTAAAAAGGTTTGATTAAAAAACACCATCAATAAATTCTTCTAATGAAGATTCAGGAACACTTTCTCTTGTTTTTTCTTCAACAAATTCCTTCTCACCAGGCATGCCAAATATGTGCGGAGATTTGACTCCAGCGACAACAATGGTTGTCCTGATAACATTTTCAAGGTCTTCCTGTATCTGAGTACCCCATATTATATTTGCATCCGGATCCAATTCATCGGCAACAATCTGAACGACTTTTTCAGCTTCGTGCAGTGTTAAATCTGAACTTCCAGATATGTTTATTAATGCACCTTTAGCATTGGATATGTCAAGATCCAGTAATGGACTGTTAAGTGCTTCGTGTACAGATTCTATTGCCCTGTCACCCGAGTCTGATTCGCCCATTCCAATCATGGCCATTCCTGATCCTATCATGATGCTTCTTATATCTGCAAAATCGAGACTCACTAAACCAGGTTTAGTAATGAGTTCCGTGATTCCTTTAACAGCTCTTCCGAGAAGTTCATCTGCTACCATGAATGCCTTATTGATAGGCAAGTTTGGTGCCACTTCAAGGAGTTTGTCATTTGGAATTACAATCACAGTATCAGCAGCACTCTGGAGTTTTTCGAGCCCTTTCTCTGCATTTTCTCTTCTTCTAAGTCCTTCAGCACTGAAAGGCATTGTTGCAACTGCAATTGTTAAAGCACCGATTTTCTTTGCTAACTTGGATATCACAGGTGCAGAACCAGTTCCAGTTCCTCCACCTAAACCACAAGTTACAAAGACCATGTCAGCCCCTTCAAGTTTTTCCTTGAGTTGTTCTTCGCTTTCTTCAGCACTTTCTTCGCCGATATCAGGCATACCGCCTGCACCGAGTCCTCCACATGTTGATCTACCGATCAGCAGCTTGTGATCTGATTTTGAATAAAAGAGATCCTGTGCATCCGTGTTAACGGAAAGTGTGCCTGCACCTTCGACTCCTATCTCCGCAAGTCTTGAAACTGTGTTATTTCCTGCCCCTCCAGTTCCAACAACGAAAATTTTAGCCCGGCTTCGTTGGATTATCTCTTTTAGATCGCTGTCGATGTTGTCGTCATATGAATTGCGCTCTTCCATGGTTGATCTTTCCCTTCTTTTTTCAGATTCCTTTATGGTATTGTTTATAAGAGATTTCAATTCCTACCCCCACAGCTAATGTTTTATTATGTTAATTCTGTTATTGTACTAACTTATATTTAAAAGCAACGGTAATTTTAATGATAATTTACCACTGAACTATGATTTTTAACTCATATCTTTCAAATCTCATAGAATGTTATGTTATCAAGCAAATGTGAACTTAGTTGTTTCACTAGTTTATGATGTAAACTAAATGTGGGAAAGTTTGGTTAATTACACTCATCAAGACTAAGGTCTTGGCATTGCAATGATCTCATTTATTTTGAGGTCAAAGAAGTTACTCATGTGTACTGGTTTTAAAATAATTGCAGAATCAAGCCCTTTTCCTGTACCACCAACTGCAATAACCTCTATATCGGTGGGTATTAATCCGGCATCTGACGCCATTATGCTTATTTCTACACCTACTTTAACTCCTTGTGAGAAAAGGCGTAAGGTAGCTGCTATGATTTCTACAGGAGTTATACCTCCAAATTTATTGGATATACCTCTTCCAACACCACTTAAAGAATGCGATCCAGCATATATTTTTACACCCATTTTATCCAATTCTGTTTGGTGTTTGGATTCAACTTCTATTAAATCACCACCCTTAAAACCAGCATGGTGTGTTACATTTACAATATTCACATTTGGATCAATACTCTTAGCAAGCTTAACCCCTGAACTTCCTGATGCTGATGCAACTACTATATTGTTTATACCTAGTTCTTGTTGTCTGATCTTAACAAGTTCAATTAATTTATCGGTATTTTCTTCACCGGGATTTTTGAAGTAATGGATAGTTTTTTCCATATGATCACTCCTGTAAACTATTATTCGATTCTTAATTTCATTGTTGTATTCGTATACTAATTAAATGATTTTTTATATTACTTCTATATTTTTTTATATTACTTAAAACTAATTATAAATAAGTATTCACAAATGATATAATTTAATAGTTTACTTAAAGGAAAAACCTAACATATGAATATACAAAACAAAGTAAGGTGATGCAATGAATGCATTTGATTTTCTTACAAAAGATCGGATAAGAGCACCGGAAGAGGGTCTTACAATGATGTTGGATAAAGGGATGGGCCCTAACATGGTTGAAGACTTCCTTGAGATATCGGGACCCTATGTCGATCTTGCAAAACTTGGATGGGGAACTTCTGCCATCCATGAGAGAGAACTAATAAAATATAAAATTGACACATATTTATCCAACGACATAATACCATACCCTGGCGGTACACTCTTTGAACTCGCTTATATTAGGGATAAATTCGATGAATTTTTAACTGAAGCTGATGAACTAGGATTTAAAGCAATAGAAATTTCAGATGGCACAGTCGATATAACACCTGAAGAGCGGAATAGAATAATAGGTGAAGTAAAGGAATTAGGCTTTATGGTTTTAACAGAGGTAGGTAAGAAGGATCCGAAAAAGGATCATCATTTTACTGCTCTTGATAGGGTTAACTTAGTAACACTTGATCTAGAATCAGGTGCAGATAAAGTAATAATAGAAGGAAGAGAGGGCGGAAAGGACTTAGGAATTTATAATAATAAAGGTGATGTTAAGGAAGAAGATGTGCAGGTTTTAGTGGACTACCTCGATGTTAAGAAGTTAATCTGGGAGGCTCCTCAAAAAAATCAGCAGGCCTATCTAATACTTAAATTTGGGCCCAATGTGAACCTAGGAAACATATCTCCTGAAGAGATAACCTCCCTTGAAACCATGAGGAGAGGTTTAAGAGGAGACACATTGGGAAAGGTGGATCTATGATCATAGATTCTATAACAATTATCGGTGGTTACAATAAAAAGGATGAGAAAGAACCCGTAGAAAAAATAGATATAAATAGAGGAGAGATATTTGGTGTTGTAGGTGCAACTGGAAGTGGTAAAAGTTCTCTTATAGGTGATATAGAACAATTATCCCAGGCAGACACATTTTCAAAGAGAAAAATCCTTGTTAATGGTGAAGAACCGAGCTATGAAGATAGAACAAATCCTCGTAAGAAAATGGTTGCCCAATTATCTCAAAACATGAATTTCCTAGCAGACATGAGCGTGGGTGATTTTTTAAGCCTACATGCAAAATGTCGAGGTGCAAGTGACAAATGTGTTAATGCTGTGATAAATCTTGCAAACACATTAACAGGAGAACCAATAAAAAAAGACCATGAACTCACAATATTAAGTGGAGGTCAGTCAAGAGCTTTGATGGTAGCGGATGTGGCAATTATCAGTGATTCTCCCATTGTACTCATTGATGAAATAGAAAATGCAGGTATCAGAAAGCATGATGCACTCAAAGTTCTTTCCGGACATGGAAAGATAGTTATGGTAGTTACTCACGATCCTGTCCTTGCTCTCATGACCGACAGAAGAGTTGTAATGAAAAATGGGGGCATGGATAAGGTGGTTGGAACCAGCGAAGCTGAAAAATCTCTTTCCAAAAAATTAAACAAAATTGACGAATTTATGTTGAGTTTAAGAGATAAAGTGAGGCATGGTGAAGTTATAGAAGATGTTGAAATGGGGGATATAGGATTATGAAGATGGTAATTGTAGCAGGAACTCCGGGTTCAGGAAAGACAGCAGTACTTATACACGCACTTCGAAACCTAAAGCAGAGGAATTTAAATTCAGCTGTTGTTAAAATTGATTGTCTTTTTACCGATGACGGTAAAAAATTTGAAAAAATAGGCATACCAACCAAGGTAGGTCTAGCAATGGACATGTGTCCCGACCATTTTGCCATTTATAACATTGAAGACATGATCGACTGGGCAGATGAAAATGATTCAGAATATCTTATTATTGAAACTGCAGGATTATGTCATCGTTGTGCTCCTTATACCGTGAATAGTCTCGGAGTTTGTGTTATTGATGCTACAAGTGGCCCAAATACGCCTCTTAAAGTAGGTCCCTTCTTGAGTACAGCAGATATTGCAGTCATAACCAAGGGAGATATGATATCACAAGCAGAAAGGGAAATATTCAGAGAAAGAATACTTGAAGTTAACCCTCATTGTAAAGTCATAGAGGCTAACGGACTTTCTGGTCAAGGATGTATTGAACTAGCCGAGGAAATAATTAAATCACCCGAAGTATCTCTAGAAGATGAAAAATTAAGGCATTCTGCACCCCTTGCAGTTTGTACCCTATGTGTAGGTGAGACTAAAGTTAATAAAAAATATCACAGGGGAATACTTCGAAGAATAGATGGATTTCAGACTTACGAAGGAGAATAAGGTAGCTCCAAAATACAAGGGAAAATTATGACAAACACTTCCATTAATTCAGATCAGAGATCAAAGGTTATAAAGTTACTTCCGGGTTTTAACTGTGGAATATGTGGATATGCACGCTGTGATGAGTTTGGATATTCACTTCTGAAAAAGGGAACAGATCTAAGAAAGTGTAGATTTTTATACCAAGAAGTATTCAACGAAAACAGGAACGAACTTGAGGAAATACTACGAGAAGAAAATATACTACCCCTTGAGAAAAAGCCTATCGGACTATTAGATGGATATGAAGCAGATTTTGTTTTAAATCCACTGTCAGAGGAACATTCTTGTAGGGAAGTTCTTTATCCCTTCACAAAAAAAGAACTCAAGAAAGGAGATGTAATAAAATACAGACCACTTGGATGTCCAATAATACATTTTGCAAAGATATTAAACGAGGATAATGGTTTAATAACTGTCCATATGATAGGTCCATGTCATAGAATCGATGAAGAAGTAAAATTTGATTATATGGACATTGGTGTGTGCATGGTCGGAGGATTTGAAGGTGTTATAGACGGTAAATTGCCAGATGTTGGCGAAACTGTAAGATTCCTTCCAGGACACTGTATGATGCAGAAAGTACATTCGGGAGTAGTTGTCCAGCTTGTGGGTAAAAGGGCGATTATTGAGGGCATTGATCTTAAGGTATGGGCTCCACCTATAAAAGGATAAGCATAATTAATTTATTTAACCTTTTTTTTAAATACTAAAAATATCTAAAATAATTTTTACAGGAAAGTTTTATTTCAAATTAATTTTTAAAGGTAAACTTAATGAGAACACGTAAAAATAAATCGGAAACTAACCATTCTAAATTATATCAAGATGGATATACTTTGATCCCGGTTGTAACAGATTATATCAAACCAAACGAA
>PLTK01000105.1:0-24573 GCA_003164415.1 Methanobacterium sp.
CTAATGGTTTTTCTGGTAATTTAATTCTTGATTCTATGAGTCCTGTTGATAATGATTCATTGGCAGGATATAGAAAGACTGATTAGATGAACATCTATGGAATATTGAACTAAATACCTCCATTAATAAATCAATTCATCGATCAATTAAGTAAAAGATTAAGGAATTGAATATGGAAATATATGAGAACTTGATGCATCTATACCATTTGATACATATGTCAATATCAAATTAGAAGACTCAATCAATTTATTAATTAATTATACGTTTATTTGTATCTTATCTACTATAATTAAGTGATATTACAGTTCAATTCAAGTGCTACTATTTTAACCATAGCTACCTTCATCTATTCAATAGCATCTACATTAGCTGCCTAATTTAATCAGAGGCAACGCCGATTTAAGATGTAGTTGTTTGAATACTAATTATCATAATCAGATCCAGCAAGCGATCAATTAACTAACCAATGTTGCATTTTAAAAAAATAGAAAAAAAGTAGGAAATTTTATTTTTCATTCTTAAATTTGAAGGTGTAGTTTGCCGCAGGTTGTTGCCTGCGTTGTCTTTGATTGCTGCTTTAATCGCACGATTCAATTAATTAATATCATATTATTTATTCCTGTTAGAGATATGAGTATATATTCCATGAAACAAAGAAAGCAGGATATTTACCATTGTATTCCTTGAATACTTGGTTGAAAAATGTCATTTCATCCATTTTTGAAGATACTGTTATTATAGTAGCATTTCCAACAAGTTTTTCATTTGTAACATTAAATCCTTGAAGCGGTATATCTCCATGTCCTCCCAATACCGTTACTTCGTAATATTCAGGGTTACTGCCTGCTAATCCTATTAAAACCCGTATAACTAATATTATAATTATTATAGTAGAAGGTTTAATAAAATTTTTAATTGAAAATGGTCTTTTAATTGAAAAGATTCCTAAAAGAATGGTAAATCCTAGAAGTGCTGGTGTTGAAAACAGTCCACCATCCACCATCCCAATCATAGCTGTACATATCCCAAATATTAGTATTATCCTCTGCAAATCGCTTCTTTTACCCAGAGACAAAAGTCCTAATATATAAACAGTCGGCAGAACAGCAAATATTATCATGGCATATTTTGGGATATATTGGGCTATAGAAAGTCCTGTATGTATATTTGATGGGATATGTAGCCCTGAATCACTTATTAAAAGCCCTAACATGGATTTAAAAACATGGCTGTGTATTATACTACTAGTGCTTAAACTAGGAGATGTAGAAACGAAAGTGGTGAATATAGGAACTCCTAATTTCACTCTGATCCAAATTTCAAATATTTGGCCCAGGATAAATGTACAAAAAACCAGGATAATTATCAGTTTAAGGTAATAATTACCAGGTTTGGATGTGTATTTGGAATTTTCAAGTCTCTTTGAATCCTTAACAAATTGACTTAAAATAAGCAGACTACCCATCAAGAAGAAGAATATTATTGCTTTACCCTCCGATGAACCCATTAAAAACGCATATGTAACTTGCAATGCAAGGTTATCAAGTGAATGCACAAAAATAATTAGAATACTAATAATTACCATAATTATTCCAATAATGCTTAGTGGATTAGTTAAACGATTAAATTTCAATAGATCACCTTTTATAAAAATTAAGAATTAATATTATTAATTCATCTGAACTTTTTTTAAAATTTCTAAATACTTTTGAATTACTGATATTATTAAACAAGTAAACTTGGAAACTCTTTTATTTGATTTGAAGTTGGAATATATATATTTTCGTTTGAAAACTATTTTTCGATCATCCATGTAATCCAATAAAACAGTATAATTCAATTTTAGTAAATAATAAGATTATTCTTATATAATCCATTTTTTGAGGAGTATTTTGGATTCATAGATAATTGAATAAATTTTGAATAGGGAAGATTAGAATAATCCAATTATCCTATAGACTACCCCTCCAATTATTACTGCAGTGAAAAAATTGGCTACTGCTATTGTTCCTGAGGCTTTCCAACTAAACTCAAGAGCTAATTTTGAAAGTACGGATAAACATGGAGTGAATAACATTCCTACCAGTGCGAGTATTATAAATTGTGTCGGGGTTAGAACACCTGCAAGATGCGTACCAAATAATGCTACAAGCATTAAAAGTGTAAACTCTTTTCTAATCACTGCAAATACTAGGAGTATGCCTGTTATCATGGGAAGGCCTAACCAGTAAACTGTTATTGGTGCTAAAATATAATTTACAGGATTTAGAACACCATATGCATATAATCCTTGTAAAATTGCACTACCCAGGATATATATTGGAAAAACGAAATAGATTAATGATTTTGTTCTTACCCAAGTCTGTTTAAGTGCAACAGAGAGGGATGGAATTTTAAATGTATGCATTTCCATAATTAATCCTGTTGTTTCTCCAGGAACCACCTTTAAAGCAGCTCTTCCTAATGTGAACATAACAAGTATATCTATTGCATAAAGTGCTATCGCCCACCAAACACTAACGTATATTGCAACCAAACCTAAGATTACAATAGTTCTAGCAGCACATGGTGCAAAAGTAACTGCATAGGATGCTAGTAATCTTTCACGCCGCGTCTCTAGGATACGAGTTTGATCAATAGCCGGAACATTACAACCATAACCCAAAATTAATGGAATCAATGCTTTTCCATGTAGACCTATAGTGTGCATGGCACTGTCTATCATGAAAGCAACCCTGGTTAAAATTCCTGAATTCTCAATAAGACTTAACATTATATAAAAAGGTATAACAAAAGGTATAACAAGTGTAATTCCGGCTACTATACCACCAAATGCACCATTCCAGAGAATAGCTACAAATGTACCGCTAACTTGAGGATCTACAGGTGTGAAAAAACTAAATGCATCAGAAAGTAAATTTGAAAGATTAGTTCCAATTACAAATGTCCATAATAACAATCCACCTATCACAATAGCAGAAGTAACATAACCTAGTATCCTATGGGTAACAATTTTATCTAATCTCTCTGAAAATGTAATTTCTATTTCACTTTGTTTTTGTGCTCCACTAGCAATTCTATTGGCAAGGGAATATCTTTCAGCAGCAATAACCGAAAATGATGGTTCTTTATGGATGTTTTCAATCTCTTTTGCTAACTTGTAAGAATAGTGGACCACATTTTTGGCTTTTGATTCCACTAATTTCCGTATTTCTGGATCGTTTTCCAATAATTTTATTGCAACCCATCGAGATGGATATCCTAAATTGAGATTTTCTGATTGAATTCGGTTGGTTAAAGTTTTTATTCTTGTTTCAACCTCTGCACCATATTCTAATGTGGTAATTTTGTTTTTTGAGTTTTTATGTGCAACTGAGTTTACTGCTTCCATCAGTTCGTGTAAACCTTCCCCTCTTATGGCTACAGTTGCTACCACAGGAACACCTAAAGCAGCTGAAAGTTTTGCTGTATCAATGACTATTCCTTTCTGTTTGGCTATATCTATTTGATTGATACAAACAACTAGTGGTACGTTCATTTCTTTCAGTTGTGTTGTGAAAAATAGGTTACGTTCTAATACCGCAGCATCAACTACATTGATAACAACATCGGGTTTTTCAAATGCTATGTACTCTCTTGATACAATTTCTTCCATCGAGTAGGTTGAGAAGGAGTATATTCCCGGGAGATCGATTACATAAATATTTTGGCCTTCAAAGTGTAGTTTTCCTTCAGCTCGTTCAATTGTTTTTCCAGGCCAGTTTCCAACGATCTGATTCGATCCTGTGAGTTCATTGAATATTACACTTTTACCGACATTTGCATTTCCTGCTAAGGCAATGGTCATATTGGTATCATCCATGGATTCTTTAATATTTTCTGATTCTGTTGATTTATTGGTTTTGTTTGTCTTTGTTAATTTGTTCATTGATGATTCTTCCTTAATTTACTCTTGGATTAACTCTACAAAAACATTACATGCTATGTCTCGTCCTATGGCCAATTTTGAGCCCCTGATCGCTACTTCTACAGGTCCACTTAATGGGGCTATTTTTATAACACTGATTGATGCCCCAATTGTTATTCCCATATCTAATAATCTTCTGATAACCTTGTAGTCCCCTCTAATAAATGATACTTTGCCTTTTTGCTGTTTTTCGAGTTCCATTATTGGAATTAAATTTTCATGTCGTTTTCCTACTTCATTCACTTCTTCTTCCCTTCTTTGCATACATTCTTCACATGTTGTAAATTTTAGATCACATGCAGGAATTACGCTATCACCAGGACATTTGTCAGGATGTTCTAAAACTTGACAAAGTGCTCTTTCAGCATCATCAGATAGTGAGTGTTCCATTTCACAGGCCTGATCGTGTAGGAAGTGATCCTTTAGTTTTAAGATGTCGTGTAAAAATCTTTCCAATAGGCGGTGTTTTCTCGTAATATTTTTAGCTATTTTAAGACCTTTTTCTGTTAATTTTGCACCTTTATACTGGGAATATTCCACATAATCCATTTTATCAAGCCTTTTAAGCATCTCTGTAACGCTTGCAGGGGTTATTCCTAAATCTTTTGATATTCTGGAAGTTTTAACACTTTCTTCGCTTTGACTGATTTTGTATATTGCTTCTAAATATTCTTCGATATTAGCGCTAAGTTTTTCATTATTAGACATTTAGGTTCACCTAAAAATTTCATTAAAACTACTTAAATTTTATTATATTTAAGTGTTAGGGTCACCTAAAAAAATTGAAAATAATAATAATTAAGTCTGAAAAGTTAATATTTTTTATATAAGTAATAATTATATAACGCCATTAAAGGGTTTGTTTTGAGATTAAATTGTTAATAATGGTTAAAAATGGAATTTAAATAGTTTGTCTCCTGAATATTTCAAACGTTCTCCTAAAAATAATTTTCAAACATCTTTTAACAAAGAAATAATCCGTGTAGGCTGGGTCATGAGTGAAGTTATCTTCGACTAATTTTTTTGTTTAATTTTGCTTTATATTCTCATATTCCACCCCTATTTTTATATGAAAGGGAAAATTATTTATAAAAATATAAGTAGTATTAATCCGAATCTTAATTTGAGAATGGGGGATATAATACGGAATACACTTTAAAGATTAATACTAGTTTAATAAAAATTGATGTTAAAAACTAAACTAAGGTTGATAATTCCTTCTATCTTCTTTCTAAAAAATTATACGCATCAATTATAAATTAGGTATAATTATAATTATAATTGGAAAAGATTAGATTCATTAATTGGATCATGATACTTAAGAAGTAATCTCTAGTATCAAATAACACAATACAGTAAAAATTTGATAATTATAAAAATAGGAGGGGTATTAATGTCGAATGTTTTTATGTTGAGTATTATTGTACTGATCTACCTCCTCATGGTGGGATATGTTGGTTACGTTGCTTGGAGACGAACCAAAAGTTCTTCAGACTACATGGTAGCAGGAAGGAACACCCATCCCTACATTATGGCTCTGAGTTATGGTGCAACATTCATAAGCACAGCAGCTATTGTGGGTTTTGGAGGAGTTGCAGCTAATTTTGGTTTTGGCCTTTTATGGCTTGTATTTTTAAATATTATTATTGGAATATTTATTGCATTTGTGTTCTTTGGAAAACGAACACGGAAAATGGGACACAATTTAAATGCTCTAACATTCCCGGAATTTCTTTCACGTCGATTTAATAGTAAATTTATCCAATACTATTGTGGTGCAGTTATATTCCTTGGTATGCCACTTTATGCTTCTGTTGTTTTAATTGGTATGGCTCGTTTTGTTCAAACCACTCTCGGTGTAAATTATTACTTTGCACTGATAGCAATGGCATTAATCGTTGCAGTTTATGTTGTTTTCGGTGGTATAAGGGGAGTTATGTATACCGATGCACTTCAGGGAACTATAATGTTCGTTGGAATGTTTATCCTTTTAGGCACAGTCTATTGGATGTTTGGTGGGGTTATTAATTCTAATATAGCTTTATCTAACCTTCCAAACATGATACCGCATAGTGCAACAGCTCTTGCAGTTACAGCAGGTTTTACCGGGTGGACATCCATGCCTGCACTGGGCAGCCCATTCTGGTGGACTTTAGTAACGAGTCTAATACTTGGTGTTGGAATTGGAGTATTATCTCAGCCACAATTGGTTGTAAGATTTATGACAGTTAAATCCAACAGGGAACTCAACAGGGCAGTACTAATAGGCGGTGTTTTCATCTTCATGATGACATTTGGTGCTTATGTTGTGGGTGCTTTGTCAAATCTTTGGTTCTTCCAGCACACAGGTCAAACAGCTGTTCAGGCAGCGGGTGGAAACCTTGACACTGTCATACCAACATTTATAGCAGCTGCAATGCCTGTTTGGTTTGC
This sequence comes from Methanobacterium sp., assembly GCA_003164415.1. Classification (GTDB taxonomy): domain Archaea; phylum Methanobacteriota; class Methanobacteria; order Methanobacteriales; family Methanobacteriaceae; genus Methanobacterium_B. Next base: position 6,404 of record PLTK01000105.1, read on the forward strand.
TTACCTATTTATGATAACATTACTATCAGCTGCCATGTCAACCCTGAGTGCACAGTTCCATGTTCAAGGAACAGCACTTGGAAGAGATATTTATGAGACTGTGACCAATAAAAAAGGCGGATCTTCTGTTTTGGTTGCAAGGGCTGGAATTGTCATTGCAGTTATAATTGCAGTGATACTTGGATTTATCTTGCCTGCAAGTATAATAGCAGTTGGAACTTCTATTTGGTTTGGAATCACAGCAGCTGCATTTCTTTCAATGTACACAGCAGCACTGTACTGGAAAAGAATCACAAAGGAAGGTGCAATTGCAGGACTCGTTGCAGGATCACTTTCAAGTTTGTTCTGGTTACTTTTTGGTTTCCAGACTTCAGCCGGAGCAGTAGGAATATCACAGTTAATAACAGGCAAAGCTGTGATTATTACAACCATGCCATGGCCATTAGTAGATCCAATCATAATTGCACTACCTATAGCAGTTATAGCAACGATTGTGGTAACTTTATTAACAAAACCCCCTGAAAAGGAGTTTGTTGACAGAGTATTCAAGGGTGTGGGTGGTAATTAATACGATCCAATAAACTTTTTTTTTTATTTTAATTTTTTTTAGGTATTGCAATGAACATCAAACAATTTCTTATTAAAAAAAATCAAATGAAATCTTGGACAGAAATAATTAAAAATCCTTGTCCAGTAACAATTGAGACATTTGTCACAGGAACTGTAGATATCAATCTAAGAGGCACAATAAATACCGAACATCCTGATGCGGGTTATATTGAAGACATAATACTAAATGTCCCTATTAAAAATTATGTGGTTCACCATGAGGAATTTGGAGAGTTTTTACTGGATGCCGGTTTAGACAAATTATATACAGATGATCCTAAAGGTGGTGTTAATGGTGTTCTGGTTGATGAATTTTATCAAAATAGAAATGATAATATAAAGTTTCAACTGGAAAGTAGAAAAATAAACCCTCGGGCAATATATTTAAGTCATCTACACCCGGATCATATCGCAGGGATTCGTGAATTACCAAAAGACATTCCATACTTCGTTGGAAAAGGGGAATTAGAACAATATCAACCAGAAAAAGAGGGATACTTTTTAGATGGTGTTGAAACTATATATGAAATTGATTTTTCAAAATTAGGTGAAATACCGCCACTGGGTCACTGTGCAGATCTCCTTGAAGATGGATCACTCTGGGCTGTTTCAACTCCCGGACATTCAATTGGACACTGTTCATATCTAATAAATGGAATGGACGGGCCTATATTCCTTACTATGGACGCTTGTTTTATAATGGACAATTTAAGACTTAAAATTGCGCCGAGTGATTATACATGGGATATTGAAATGGCACAAACTAGTTTAGACAGCATATTAAAATTTTTAGAAACTTTTCCTGAAATTAAAATGATTTGTGGACATGAATGAATATGGTAAATATTTTCTATTAATAATTATGAATCTATATTAAACTCCTTATAAAAATTTAAATAAATAAAAAATAATAATGAAGAATTAAAATAATGTTTCAGCACTTTTACTTCTTTAAAAAGTCTAAAATCAGTCTGATCATAGCGGGTTCTATGTCTATGTCCACTCCAAGGTTTGGTCCTTCATCCATATAGAGATCTGTTAATATGAAATCATCGTTAATCTCTTTATCTTCTACAGCATCGAAGGTTCGGATATTGTAAATTTCATCCTCTCCATCTTCAAAAAAATCTACAACCTTCTTCATATCCGGTCCAACTACTCGTAACATCAACATAAAATGTTCATTTGTTGAAAAATGAAGATCCTTAACAAAGCCCTCTGGTACTGTCAGATCGATAATTCTTCCTTCTATTTCCTTTGTAAAAATTATTGGTTCAGATACATATTCCATGTTATTCACCCCATTTTTTTTTAACTAATTTTTATTATGTTTTTTTTAGTTAATTAATTTAACAAATTGATTGACATATTATAAGAAGTTTTTAAACAGAGATTATCACTCAATTCAAACAACAAAATTTATATTAAACTAATTGCATATATTACTACAGAATAGGGGTTTGTTGGATAAAATATGGAGGTAACTATATGCAAAAAATGGGCAGTGCAATAATCTTAATAATTCTTGGTTTAATTGTATTGGCATTCCCAGTTTTAGGAGTTGTTCCCGCAGCTGTAATTACAGGATTTTTGGTCCTGATTCTAGGTATGGGTCTGCTCTTTAGTGGAATTGCTGAAATGGGTGAAAGTGCGGGTCTTGGTATTATTGAGATAATACTGGGTATCATAGCGTTTATTTTAGGTATAGGTTTCATATTCAACCCTGCTTTATTCAGTTTAGTGGCAGGTTATTTAGTTATTATAGTAGGTTTATTCCTAATTATTGCGGGTATTATGGGTATAGTTACTAAAGCTGGCAATAGTAGGTGGAATGGAGTTGTAGCCTTAATAATTGGTATTCTCTATCTTATTGTGGGTGAGCTTTTCAAAACAAATGCCACATATCTCGGAATACTAATTGGTCTATGGCTTTTAATCGTTGGAATAATGATGTTATTCCAGAGGGATTAAAAAGGAAAAAAAACTCCAACAAACTCTTTTTTCTTTTTTATATAATTTTTAAGAAAATATTTAATAACTGGCTAAAGCTTGAATTACTATTTTTTAAAAAAAGTAGCATATATCCCATAATATAGGAGTATGGTAGTTAATAATGGACTTGGCCGAATTTTATGCTAAGATTTCGTTCCATATTTGCCATTAGAACTGCTGTTGCAATAGAATTAAGTTTTGACTGTGATGTGTCTGCACGTGATGTTAAGACTATGGGGGCGCTTGCACCAATAACAACACCTGCTAGGTTACCACCTGTAAGATAAACATGGGCTTTACACAACATATTGCCCGCTTCAATAGATGGTACAACTATAATATCAGCACGTCCTGCTACCGGTCCACCTATCCCCTTATGTTCGGCAGCCCATGGACTGATTGCATTATCCAGTGCAAGTGGGCCATCGATTATCATACCACTGAATTGTCCTCGTTGGCTCATCTTTGCAAGTACTGATGCATCAATAGTAGAGGGCATTTTAGGGTTTGCAAGTTCTATTGCAGTTGTAACAGCCACTTTAGGTTTATCTATTTCAAATACATTTGCAAGGTATATTGAATTTAATATGATACTACATTTGGTTTCTAGGTCTGGAAATATGTTAACTGATCCATCTGTAATAAACAAGAGACGTTTGAGTGCTGAACTTTCGAGTACATAAACATGACTCATTATTTTACCTGTTCTAAGGCCCTTCTCCCGGTTTAAAACTCCCCTCAAGAAATCGTCTGTGTTTACAAAACCTTTCATTAATATATCGGCTCGGTTATTTTTAACAAGTTCTACGGCCATATCAACAGCTTTTAAATTGTTGGGTTCGTTGTAAATCTTATTAGGTTTAACATTGAAATCTGCTTCTTCCGATATATCTAATATCTTTTTTTCATCACCTACTAATATATAATCGGTGATATCTAGTTCTTCAGCCTTTATAACAGCATCCAAAACAGTAGAGTCATGTGCAACTGCAACAGCGATCTGTTTTTTTGGATGTGATTTAATTCTATCAAATACCTCGTCAAATTTGGTGATCACATTTTCAACTCCTAAAAACCTCAAACATAGATATAAGATTATATTAAGTTAGTTTTTACTCCAGATATTATCGAATTAACTTTGAACTTTAATCTAGAATTAATTACATTCTAATTGTTATTTGTCCCAAAGTTTCAAAGTTATCCTATTTCATTGTTAATATTATAGGGGTAATAATATTTAATAATTTGAAAATATAATGTAATTAATCATAAATGATGGGAAAAAGTTTTAATTGTACTTTTGAACTACATAAAAACTAATAGAAAGATTTATTAAAGATTTTAAAATTAACATCATTAGTATACAACTGTTATAATATTTTTAGTATTGATGGAGGTTTGATTATGGTTTTGGGGATAAGTGATCCATGGATTGCAGCTGCATATATTGGTTGTATTCTTGCAATGCTTTTATGCGTGGTGTATGGTGTTTTAAACTGGAACAAAGGCGGCGATGATGAAGAAGCACAGATTTCAGAGGAAATATCATGGCATAACAAAGAAAAGAATATGGAAGAAAAAGAACTTGGATTATGGGACGAGGAAGGATAGAACTCTGATCATGGTAAATTAAATATTTATTTGATATTGTCCTCTTAACAGTTTCTACGTCATAATTTGACGTGGAAACATAATAAGAGTATTTAAATCAGATTCATGCGGGAAAACATTTGTGAATTGTCTTATAATATAATATCGTATTTACAGGCCGCATAAAAATTTTTAGTTAAATTCTATTTTTTAAAATAAATATAATATTCACTAATTAATTTCTTATTATATTATTATTTAAATTCAAAGAAAATTGTCTATTAATATTTAAAAAAGTTAATTTTTAATCTCTCGAAGAAAGGAGAAGATTATTAGCTAATTTTTAATCTTTCCTTAAATATAACTCCTAAAGACCCTCCAAGAATTCCTAAAATGAACGAAATAATTATGGTTATTATTGCATAGACTATATTCAAGATAATATTTCCTAATGAATTAAAAGAGTTTACATTAGATCTTGATAGTGAAGTTGTTGCACTGGTATGTTCAAAGACCCTAAAATATGCATGGCTGAAGCATAAATCCCCATAGTAACAAAAGTTATTAATCCTAATAGGAGTCCAACAGCAATTAATAATATCAATGTCAAAAATCCTCCGTTGATTCTTCCTTCTTCAATATCGTTCGAAGCAACAACACCCGAAACAAAACCGCCTACTAAAGTCATGACTAAAATTGTTAGAATACCATATATTGTCATTCCTAATAAACCAACTATGAAACCACTGAATATAATGGAAGAAACAAATAAAACAATTATAGAAAATACCAGGCCAATAGCAATTCCCATTGGATTAATTTTATCATTAATATTGCTAATTAAGTTCGTTAAATGATTTAAATCTCCATTAAAACTATAACTAGATCCATTCGATGTAATATCATATTTTTCTTTCTTTTTTGATTATAATTTCATCTTCTGTTGTGTTTGGATTAAAAAAATCTATATTCTCTTTATATATTAATATTCCATTACAATGACATTTGTCACTAAAATCTTCTGGTTTTTCTCTAGGTTGAAGTTCATAATATTGTTTACAATCATTACAGATTAAATATCCCATCTAATACTCCAATAATAGTTATTAAACACGGGGATTTATTATTTTCTATTTAATTTCAAGTAAATTATTTAACTTTAAAATAAATTTAATAGTATCCTATTTTAAATGAATATCTAGTACACGCAAGTTACTTCAATAACATTTTTACGTGTTGATTTAATTGTTAGAATAACATTTGCATTGGTTTAAATAGTACCTAAATACCATATTTTAATAGACCATGGCATAAGACTGGTCTTTTGTTCAAGTCATATGTGTATCTCAACACTATTATTAACAGATTGCAAAGCATAAGGGTTATATAAAATTTAAAAAGTTTTAATTGCTGTGCTTATCTTAATAAGTGTCCTTATAGCTTCTTCTTTTAGAATAGAAACTTTAAGTATGATATTAAACTTAAATAAAATTACCCATATTTATAAATATAAATCAATAGGTGAAACCATGAGGATAATCGAAGAAATTATAGGAAAGGAAGTTCTAGACAGCTCTGCAATTGTAATTGGTAAGGTTAAAGATGTTGATGTAGACTTTGAAACTAAGTCATTAGATTCATTCATTCTAGGAAAAGGTGGAATTTCAGAAGGTCTTGGGATTTCTAAAGGAGAAACAATAGTTCCATACGACATGGTTAAGAGGATTGGAGATAAAATACTTCTTAAAGAGTTAATGAATGAGAATGTTGTTGAAGAAGATGAATAATTTTAAATAAATTTTATTTTTATAAAAATTTCAGTACCCTTGTTTCGTCAATCAAGATAATGAACAAGGAAGTATTTTTTTTTTTTAAGAAGGTGGATAATGTGGAAGTAAGTGGTATTTGCACTTCATGTGGCAGAACCGGTAAGATGTATACTTGTAATCTGTGTGGGAATATTGTATGTGGAAACTGTTATAACATAAATAAAGGTATTTGTCAATCGTGTCAGAGAGTTAAAACTCCAGAAACCATTAAAACACTAAAATAAAACCTAATATTAAGATATTATAAATCAACCTGTCAATAAGTGATCCAATGGAAAATAATAAAAATGAACTTATAAAATTATTGAAGGATAACCAAGTTGTGAAATATGGGAAATTCACCCTATCTTCAGGCAAAGAAAGCGATTATTACGTGGACATGAAAAGAGCTATTACAGATCCTATTATCCTATCTAAAGTAGCTGAAATTATTTCAAAAAAAATTGATACACAGAAAATAGATAGAATTGCAGGACCGGCTCTTGGTGCAATACCTATTGTAACAGCAGTTTCAATTGAATCTACAATTCCAATGCTCATGATCAGAAAGTCAAAGAAAAACTACGGAACTTCTGAATTAATAGAAGGAGACCTTCAAAATGGAGATCGAGTCATTGTACTTGAGGATGTCACTACAACGGGTAATTCACTTATAAAGGCGATTAAAGCTGTAATATCCAATGGTGGTGTAGTTGATAAAGCATATGTAATTGTTGATAGGAATGAAGGTGCAATAGCCAATCTCAAAAAAGAAGGTGTGGATCTAGAGCCTATTGTTTCGGTAAATGATTTTATATAATTATTTTATCAATTTTTATTTTGTTAATAAAAAGTAAAAAAAAATATAAATAAACATATTGAAGTTAATCATTCATGCACATGCTTTACAAGGTGTCCTAGTTCGGGTGATATTATGTTTAAGCCGGTTTGGACAGCATTTGGCGAACCAGGCATTGAAATGATTATAGTGCCTTTATAAATTCCTGCTGTGGCTCTACTTAATAAAGCTCCAGTTCCAATTTCTTTATAAGATTCATATCTAAATATCTCACCAAAACCATTTAACTCCTTTTCGAAGAGTGGCTTTAATGTTTCAATGGTGACATCCCTAACTCCAATACCGGTCCCTCCGGTGGTGATAATTACATCCACGTTTTGCTCTTTTATATCTTCCACTGTAGAAAGTAGAAGTTCTGAACTATCAGGAATTACAGTATAAAATACTAGTTCATGTTCTTTTTTTAATGTATCCACGATCAGGTTTCCTGATACATCTGTTGTTTTAGATTCTAAAAAATCCCTGTATTTGCTGTCGCTTAAGGTAATAACACCAAATTTTATAGATTTAGGCGATTTTTGTTTATGTTCTTCCATGCTCTTACTTTTTATAGGATCACTCCCATCTTTTTAAAGATATTATAATGTGCATATTTAAATTATTATTGCTCTATATAGATTATCTAATTGGTTAATTTAATAGAACTTGATTATAACTTGTTTAGGTTCTTTAAACTAATGTAGATAGAAATTTGTTAATAATACAATAGTACTGTCCTATAAATCCGGAAAAAAATAGTTTTTGAGTCAATTATAATCCTTATGATTAGAGGGAGGGCATTAGGTCCAAATCGGAGGCGGTTAATTTTTTGCGAAAAAAATTAAGAGGAGTCTAATTTTACCCTCCCTCATAGGTTGTTTTTGTTTTTTATAACATAAAAGCTTTTGCACATCGGCCCTTAAAATTATAAAAAGAGTTATTCACGTTCCAATATGTTAAATAAAGGATTAAAATTAGGGTTTTTTGATTTAATTAATCATTTTTAATTTTTACTTTTTATTCATCACATATCAATTTATAGCATATAAATTAATTAACTAATTATATGAGTGGTAAAGTTTATGTTCTCGATGCATCTGCAATTATAGGTGGATTTTCCTCAAAAAAATTTCAAAATTATATTACAGCTTCGGTATTAGTTGAGATCAAAGATTTTAAATCAAAAATGTTTCTTGAATCAACAATTGAAGATGGTTCGATCGGTATTATGGAACCTGAATCATTGGATATTAAAAATGTTGCAGATGTAATAAGAAAGTCAGGCGATGTACTGAGGTTATCTGAGGAGGATAAAAACTTAGTTGCTCTGGCATTTAAACTTAAAAGAGAAAATAAAGATCCTATGGTTGTTACAGATGATTATTCCATGCAGAATGTTTTGAAAATTGTTGGAATACCATTTAGAAGTGTTTTAACAGAAGGTATTAAGGAGATATATGGTTGGATAAAGATCTGCAAGGGATGTAAAAAAAAGTACCCACCAGAATATCCCTTCGATGAATGTGAAATATGCGGTACACGTATAATAAAGAGAAGAATCAAAAAAGTCGATAATAAATAATATATTAACTTATTTTATAATTCTTTTTCAGAATGAATAAATTCTTCATGATCTGAACATTACTGTACGGAATTAAGTGAAAAATATAGTCCATGAAAACCATTTAATTAGGTTGACTGTTCATAAAATATTTTATTAAACTGAGAATTGTCTTCTTAGGATTTATTATATACATTTTTAACAGATTATTTGGAGGATTATTTTTTATCTTAAATACTAAAATATATTAAATGTTCATGATACAATTAAGAACTAAGATATAAAATGTATAAAAAAACAATCAATAGACAAAAAAATCATCAGAAAATGAGAATAGGTGTGGTTGTTCACGGACCCCAAATAGTGGATACTGGTTTTGCTGAGAAGATATTAGGTCTTCTCAAAAATTATGGTACAGTAAAAGCAAGACTTGGTGGTACAATGGGTCGAACTGCTGTTATAGATGCAAATCTAGAAGGATCAATAGATATAAGTAATAAACTGCTTCCTAGTCAGTCAATTGACAAAATTTCAAAAGATTCTGATGTGGTTTTCCTAATAAATTATGGAAAGTCCAGTGTTACAGGACACGCATTTGGATATAAAGTTTATAACAGATGTAAAAGTGATCCCAACTTAATACAGATTGAAAGACCAGGTGAGCCTGATGGAACAATCATACCTTGGAAATCCAATCAGATCGATTTGGCAGATGCTGTGGCCAACGATTTGAAATTGAAGGTTATGAATCCATCTGAGGTAGAAGAAGATGTGGAAACTAATTGTATATCTAAACCAACAGGAAATGACACTACAGTATATCGAAAAATAGCAGGTGTATCTGCAGATGAGAATATATTTCTAAACGGTATAGTGGTTGGAAAGTCAACTTCAAACGATGTTACATTGATAACTGAAAATGGGAATTTAATCCAGATATTAGGTGGAATAATCAAGGAACACGGTGTTGAAAAGCTTGGAAAGATAGAATTGGATACTGCAGTCGTTAAGACCGGGTTGTTAAGAAGATCCAGGATAAAACCAAGAATTATCGATAGGAAAATTGAACTTATTAATAAACACAATAAACTTAATATTTCATATTTAAGCCATGCTGCAGAAGATATCTATAAACTGAAAGATTCTGACCTAGTTGTTACTGTGGGTGACGATACAACACTAGTAGCAGCTGATATACTATACCGATTTAAGGTTCCAATAATAGGAATAACAGACGGAGATCTGGACAGAGTAGTTGAGGAAGGATTTAGAACCGTTGGATCTATGATCGTGGAGCTGGAAAGTGGTTATGATGATATTGTAGGTAAAAAAATATTTTCAGAACTATTTAATGGAAAACAGACCATGGAAATAGAAAACATAGAAAATTTTAAAAGTAAAATAATACAAATCATAAGCAATACCACCAGTAGATATAATTTGAAACATAATTAGGATTAATTAATATACGAGGGGTGTAGAATTGGATTTAAATGCTCTTGTTGATTCTATAAGAAGTTATGATGGAATAACCCGTAAAAATTTTATTCGGGAAGCCACACAAATACTCGATGATACTTATAATATTTCAGGCAGAACAGCTCTAGGATTTGGTGATGATGCTTCTGCAATCGATATTGGAAATAATAATCTTTTATTAATGGCTGCCGATGGAATGTGGGGCAGATTAATGGAAGGAGACCCACGCTGGGCAGGATACTGTTCCGTCCTCGTTAATGTTAACGACATAGCAGCAATGGGCGGTGTTCCAATGGGCATGACCAATGTTATCTCAATAAACGATACTAAATTATGTAATGAGATTATGAAAGGAATCAAAGAAGGAGTGGAGAAATTCGGAGTACCAATGATAGGTGGCCATATACATCCAGATACTCCATATACAGCCCTTGATGTTTCAATAACTGGAATAGTTGGTAAGGATGATGTGATTACAAGTGGCGGTGCAAATGTTGGTGATAATGTTATAATTGCAATTGATCTTGATGGTCAACAGCATCCTAATTTCCCTTTAAACTGGGATACAACAACCAATAAAACACCAGAAAAGGTTCAGTCACAAATTTTGGTTATGAACAGCATTGCACGGAAACATCTTTTAACAGCAGGTAAAGATATAAGCAATCCTGGAATTTTAGGAACATTAGGAATGTTATTAGAAGCTTCAGGTGTAGGGGCTAGAATTGAATTGGAAAAGATTCCGAGAAATTCCAAGGTAAACTGGGAGGAATGGCTAAAACTCTACCCTGGATCTGGATTTGTTTTAACAGCAAAAGAGGATAATTTGGAAGAAACCATTGAAATGCTTGAAGAAGTGAGTTTAAACTCGATGGTAGCAGGCACTATTACTGAAGAGAAAAAATTATACTTGACACATGATGATCAAGAAGAAATTGTCTTTGATTTTGACAAAGAAATAATAATGGGTATTAAAGAGAAAATATCCAAAAATTAAAATCTTATAAAAAGAAGGAGATTTTATGCTTGTAAAGGTCAACGGGGTTGAAATAACACTCCCAGATGGTTCTACCATAAAAGATGCAATAGATGCTTCTAATGCACCCTACAGTGAGGGCTGTGTATTAGGAGTCATCAAGGGCAAGGAAGAAATTGAAAGACACGTCAATAAATACAGTTTTAAAACAACAAGAGGAAGCATAATAATTGAACTTTTACCTGATTTACCTCCTGTACTAATTAAAACTTGGAAGAAAAAATTCAGAGAATTTGAAAATCTCAGAATACGTTGGACAACATCGAATGAAGTGGCCCTCGGACCAATAACAACAGATTTAAAACCCACTCGTGATGAACACGAATACCAAACATGGGACGTAATTCTCAGTTTATCAGGTTTTACTGCTGAAGCAACCCACATAATATTCAGCAAAGAAAAACATAAATCGGTTTATGGTGCTCCTCAAGAGAATAATGGTGTATTTGCAAGGGTTATTGGTGGAAAAAAGACTATAATGGAACTTACCGATGATGATGTTGTAAAGAGTGTTAAACCTGTTGTAGAAAGAAAGAGCATAATACAGAGTGCTGCAATCACCAAACTAGAAACTGAAATCTTTGATGGGAATGAACTGTTCACCTATGTACTAATAGAACCCTCAAATAAATCCCCGAGTTCGGTTGAGCATTTATATGCACTATCAGAAAATGGTGTACTTACTGTAGACTATGAATCAGATTCATTTGTAGGATTTTATGGATTACAAGGACTTGAAAAAGAACCAGAACATATAGGTCAAAGAAGAAGGGGTACTGTTACACTCAGAAATAAAGGAAATGGTATTGGTCGTATTTATGTTTATAGGGAAGACAGAGTCTCAACACCTTCCCATACAGTTATAGGTAATGTAACCAAGGGAATACAACTTATGGATATCGCAGGTAAAGGCGATAAAGTAACAGTTCAAACTGTTCCACACAGAATAATGACACTTGGATTGATTCAAAAAGAAGCAGAAGAACTTTTAAAATCTCGTGGAATCGAGCAGATCCGAGAAGGATCCCAAGACGACAATGCTATAGTTGTAACACAGAATCCAAAGTATACAATGGAAATTATTGACCAAAAACAGGTTAAAACAATGGGTGTACCTGATAGTAAGATCGTCTATGTAGAAATCTATGACAAAGTCCCTAGATCCGCATGGTACTTCCAGAAAATTACAGGACTGCTTGATTCACCTGTTGGCTCCTTGGATGTATTATTTGCATTTCCCGGAATGAAGGTTATGATGTTTAAAGGAAATCCCAAAGAATCTAAGAACTTGATTCCAGAAAATATTCCTATCGGTTGTGTAAAAGCAGGAGAAATAGGAGTAACCAACATGTCAAGAAGACAGATAGGTGTTATTGGTGTTAGATTTGAGAATAACGATGAATTCGGCCCAACAGGTGAACCATTCCCTGGAACTAATATAGTGGGTAAAGTTTTAGAAGGAATTGAAAATCTTGAAAAATTCAAGGAAGGAGATACAGTTTATGTCGCTAGACGAAAGTTCTAAAGTAACTCGTATGATTATATTAGGACCTGCTGCAAATATAAGCCAACCCGAACTTATAAGAAAACTTCATATGATGGAACTTCCACTTACAATAAAATCAACATGTTACGGTGCAGTTGTTAACGGTGAAGAATCTGTTGTAAACAAAGCAGTTGAACAAGCTAGAAACCTCGACTACTGTAACATATTTACTAAAGATAGAGGATTTCCCCCAGGAGATCCAAGAAGATGTAGGGCTAAAAGAGGCGGTGCAAGGGAAGGATTTCATCAACTTGAGAAAGAGTTTGAATTATTAGGATTTGTAAGCGAAGCTCTAGAACACCCCAAGAAAGTCAGTCTAAAAAAACCAACCAAAGTATCTGTTGATACATTTAAAAAAATTTGCAAAGGAGTGGAAGAATGAATCTAACAAAATCATCAACTGGGGATGAAATTACACCCTTAGCAATGGCAATACACGAACTTGTGAATAGACTACCAATAACCATGAGAACCAAAAATTCCAAAGGAGTCAGAATAGAAGAAGGCAAAGTAATAGACAACAATTACACGGGCCCAATTCTTGAAAAGGTCCTTAAAGATGGAAAGATATATAATGAAGCTCCTATGGAAGGTTCTTATAAAGGAATCCCAATATTGGCAGTTCCTTTAATAGAAAATGATGGAATAACAGCAGCTATAGGTGTTATTGATACTACACAGGGAATTTACAGTGATATAATGCAAATGACTAAAAGACCAGAACAGATCAAACCCAACAACTCTAAGGGGGAGTTCTATTGAAAATAGCAATTTTCCCTCCTAACTCTCTTATATTAGCCGACCTCGTGGAAAGAAAGGGGCATGAAGCACTTGTATTGCAGAAAGAGATTAGAAAAAGAGTTACAGATGTGGAGATTGATTCACCACCATTAAACATTACTGAAGAAGAGCCAATCAAGGGCCTTAAATATGCAGCCATAGAAGTACCCTCAGGTGTTAGGGGAAGAATGGCAATATTTGGTCCCCTTATAGAAGCAGCAGAAGCAGCTATAATAATGGAAGATGCTCCATTTGGTTTTGGATGTATTGGATGTGCCCGTACCAATGAACTATCAATGTTCTGCCTTAGAAAACGCGGCATACCTCTACTAGAATTACATTATCCAACAACAAAGGAAGAAACAATGGAAGTTGTTAACAAAATTAACACATTCTTAGATGGGTTAGGAAAGGAAGGGGAATCAAATGGTTAACATAGCTCAAATATCATGTGGAACAGATTATAGTGGTATTCAAAAGGAGATTGAAAAGGCTGCTGAAACATTCGGAGCCAAAATCATCATCCCCGAAGCAGATCTTGATTATATAGATGAAGCCTATAAAAAATTCGGATTCAATGCTCAAAGTACGGGAATAAGACTGATGATAGCAAGGGCCACCTCAATAGTTGAAGGAAAAACAAATGCAGATGCCGTTTTTATTGCAACTTGCTTTAGATGTGCTGAAGGAGCATTAGTACGGAACGAAATCCGAAGGTTCATACAACAGAACACAAACTTACCTGTTGTAACATATTCATTCACCGAAAGAACCAAAGCAGACGAACTTTTCATAAGAATGGAAGCACTTTCAACCATAGTTGCAAGGAAAAGTCTGCTCGCCCGTGAAAAACAAGAAGGCCTTACAATGGGTGTAGATTCAGGTTCTTCAACAACAAAAGCAGTTTTAATGGAAGATAACAAAGTAATAGGTACTGGTTGGCTTCCAACAGGGGATGTTATAGAAACAGCCAATACTGGAATGGAACAGGCCTTTGAGGGTACAGGCTATAAACTCGAAGATGTCGAAGGTATTGGTGTGACAGGTTATGGTAGGTTAAGGATTGGACACCACTTAAACGCGGCACTTATCCAAGAGGAGTTGAGTGTCAATTCTAAGGGTGCGGTTTATCTTGCAAATAAGCAAAAAGGAGAAGCAACCGTTCTTGATATTGGTGGAATGGACAACAAGGTCATAACAGTAAACGATGGAATACCAGATAACTTTACCATGGGCGGTATATGTGCTGGTGCATCTGGAAGATTCCTTGAAATGACATCTAGAAGGTTAGGTATTGATATAAGTGAACTTGGACCTCTTGCACTCAAGGGAAACTATAAAAATGCAGCACTTAACAGCTACTGTATAGTGTTCGGTATACAGGATCTGGTAACATCGCTAGCAGCAGGTGGATCTAAGGAAGATGTTGCTGCAGCTGCATGTTTCTCTGTAGCTGAACAAGTATACGAACAACAACTTCAAGAGATAGATCTAAGAGAACCACTGATACAAGTTGGAGGCACATCACTTATAGGCGGACTCGTTGAAGCTGTAAGTACAGTACTAGGCGGTATAGAAGTTATAGTCCCTGAATACTCCCAATATATTGGTGCTGTTGGTTCTGCACTTTTAGTATCTGGTTTAGGAGAAAAGAAATGAAGGTAGAATGTTACGACGAAAATGGAGCAGCTGTCTATGACATGATTGTTAGGCACATCCTTCAAGAAGTCCAAGTAACCCGTTCAATTGCTGATTTACGGGTTTATGTAGACCCTAGAGAACCTTTATTTATAATAGTTGTTAAATTGGAAAAGGCTTCACAACCTATTGTTATAGAAGATTTCACAGAATATGAATTTAACAAGGCAGGTAATGAAATGTTTATAAAGATCAAAGACGAAACATATCTGCCTGATCTATTAGAAAAACTTTGGGAAAGGGAAGGAAGAAACAAAATACACCAACCTAATCGTTATGAAGTAATAATAGACGACCCCAGAACTGATTTAGAGGGGATGGTGGTACGTGATCCCCAAGATGACCTTAAGAAAAAGGTTTACGATGCAATTTTTAGAATTATACCCGAGGGTTTCAGGGTTATAGATCATAGATCAGAAGATAATATTATCGCATTAACGTGTACAGATGAAATGATGAAGGATGAATGGCTTAAGAAAACTGATGAGATTATTGCGGAGGTTAAAAATGAATGAATCAAGATTTGCCCATATAACAAAGGTGCATCCGTGCTTCAATGAGAAAATGCACGATAAAGTCGGGAGAATTCATGTTCCAATAGCACCTAAATGTAATATTCACTGTGATTTTTGCACAAGAGAAATAAATAAATGTGAGCAGCGTCCTGGTGTAGCATCACGTGTTATGACTGTTGATCAAGCGGTTGAACATGTAAAAAAGGTTACATCCGAGATGCCTATAGCAGTTGTTGGTGTAGCAGGGCCTGGAGATGCTCTTTTCAATAATGAAACATTTGAATTCTTTAAAAGGATTGATAAGGAATTTCCAGATCTTATCAAATGTATGAGTACTAACGGACTTTTACTTCCAGAGAAGGCTGATGAAATTGCAGATCTTAATATAAATACTGTTACAGTAACAGTTAATGCAATTGACCCTGAAATAGGAAGTAAGATATATTCCAATGTTTTCTACAACGGTGAACTCTACACTGGAGAGGAAGCTTTCAACATACTATCAGAAAATCAGCTTAAAGGTATTAGGATGCTGGCTGAAAGAGGAGTGGTTGTCAAGGTCAATGCTGTTCTTATTCCTGGAGTTAACGATAAACATATCATGGATATTGCAAAGAGGGTTAAAGAACAGGGAGCATCCCTCATGAATGTAATACCATTAATACCAATGCACAAATTTAAGGACACACCTAAACCTGGATGTGCAGAATTAAGTGAAGTAAGGGATGCAGTTGAAGAGATAATACCAGTTTTCAGAGCATGTACTCAATGTAGGGCAGATGCATTTGGTGTTCCGGGTAAAGAAGATAAACATCTGGACATGACACCATCTAGTCACTTCTAATCTGTAAAATTCTTTTATTTTCCATATTTTCCCTTTTTTTAGTATAAATCTCTTCTAATTATAACTGTAAATAGGAAGTGCAACTTATGAAAACAATGTACTGGAAGGATAATAAACTCTTTTTAATTGACCAGACTCTACTACCCGATGAAATTATTTATCATGAATGTAAAACTTATAAAGATGTTATTAATGCTATAAAAACTATGAAAGTTCGTGGTGCACCAGCTATTGGTGTTGCAGCTGCATTTGGGGTTGTGTTAGCAGATATTTCTGGAGAAGATTTATTAAAGGCTGGAGCGGAAATCAAAGACGCCAGACCCACAGCTGTAAACCTTGCTTGGGCTGTTGATCGAGTATTAAACTCAAAATCACCATTGGATGAAGCTCTAAGAATGTATGATGAAGATGTAAAAACCAACATGGCAATTGGTAGAAACGGTTCTGAAATAATTGACGATGGGGATACAATATTAACTCATTGTAATGCTGGTGCATTGGCTTGTGTCGATTATGGAACTGCTCTTGGTGTTTTACGGGCTGCCCATGATGAGGGAAAAAATATTAAGGTTATATGCGACGAAACAAGACCATTGTGTCAGGGTGCTAGGCTAAGTGTTTTTGAGATGCAGCAAGAAAATATTCCTGTAAAATTAGCGGTTGATAGTGCTGCCGGACATTTGATGCAAAAGGGTATGGTTAATAAAGTAGTTGTAGGAGCAGATCGTGTTGCAAAGGGCGGTGTTGCCAATAAAATAGGTTCTTTAATGGTTGCTCTTGCAGCAAAAAGATTTAATATTCCATTCTATGTGGCAGCTCCTAAAAGTACTTTTGATAGTGAAAATTCTATATATGATGTTGAAATAGAAGAAAGAGATGCTGATGAGGTAATTTACTTTGGAAATTCTAGAGTAGCCCCTGAGGGTACAGAAATCGAAAATCCTGCCTTTGATATAATTCCTTCAGACTTAATAACCGGTATAATTACAGAAGATGGAATTATTAAACCATTTTGAATGAGTGAATTAAATATATTTTCACTCTTAATATTTTTAAAATAAAATTTAGTATATTCTGGCATCGATACCCATATGCCAAATTCCAGGACTTTTAGATTTGACTTTTCTACGATTTATAACCTCAACTTTACGTGGATATGCTGTTTCTATAATCTTATCGATGGGTATCTGAAATTCTGATGCAAATTCATAATAATGAAGCACACCTCCTGGTTTTAAAGATTTTATAGCTATATCTAGAAAACTCCATGCTGTTCCTGGGAGATTCATTATTATACGATCTGATTTTATATTCAAACCGCTTAGAACTTCCTCAACATCTCCAATGAGTGGGATTACAGTTCCTTTTAGTTTGTTTAACTTAATATTCTCTTTAAGATAGTTGTAAGCGTCAGGATTGATATCTATAGCATATATTTTCACTATATGTTCCTTTGCAATTGAAATAGAAAATGGTCCAATACCAGTGAACATATCTACAATAATCTCTTTATCCGCTACTTGTTGGGATAGCCTTCTCCTCTCAGTTGCCAGACGTGGGCTGAAGTATACTTTTTTAACATCCAGTTTGAATCTATTACCAAATTCTCTGTGTATCGTAACTGAGTTATCCGCACCTGCAAGATGTTCAAGTTCACGTGTTCGAATTATTCCTTTTATTTTACTTGTTTTACGATAAACGGCCTGTCTTTTGGTGAATTTAAGTGCGGCTTCTCCAATGATATATTTATATTCATCAAATTCTTCAGGAATTTCGAGTATTACAATTTCACCTATTATGTCAAAGGATTTTTTGATTTCTTCGATAAGGTCGGTATCTATTTTATCTTTTAGGTAATCTTTAAGGCTTTTAGG
>PLTK01000105.1:24594-29899 GCA_003164415.1 Methanobacterium sp.
GGAATATAAACAAAGTCTTCGACTCGTTTTATTTTCATGTCAAGTTTTATTATGTTGTGATTTAATAGAACTTTACGTATTTTATCTGCGTTGTTCTTTGGAACTTTTATTCCGATCATTGGATTCCTCATTACATTTTTACATCAGCAATTTAATATTTAATACCAAGATTATTAAATTTATCAATTAAAAACTAATTAAATGGAAATGAAATACTAAAAAAAAGTATACGGGTGATTTACAAATGTTTTACTTTATTGGACTAGGACTATACGATGAAAGGGATGTATCTGTTAAGGGAATTGATGCTCTTAAAAAGGTAGAAGCTGTTTATGCTGAATTTTATACCGCAAGACTTTTTGGAGGAAGTATAAGTTCTCTTGAGGATATGATTGGATGTGAAATACAAATATTAACAAGGGAAGAAGTTGAGGAGGAAAATATCCCGCTTAAAGATGCTCAAAATCGTGATGTAGCATTTTTAAGTGCTGGAGATCCTTTGATAGCAACAACCCATTCAGAAATGTTAATTGAGGCTAAAAAATTAGGATTAGAAACCACAGTTATCCACTCTTCATCTATTCTTTCAGCAGCACCAGGAATAGCAGGCCTTCAGGCCTACAAATTTGGCAAAGTAACCACCATACCATTTACTGAAAAAAATTTCTTTCCACACTCCCCATACACGGCAATAAAATCTAATATGGATTCTGAGCTTCACACGCTGGTGCTGTTAGATATTAGGGCCCATGAAGATCGTTATATGACTGCAAATCAGGGTATGGAATATTTAATGCGTGTAGAATCTGAATTGGGTGCTAATGTTGCAGATGAAAATAGTGTTATAGTTGTTGTTGCACGTGCTGGATCCAAAAATCCGGTTGTACGTGCAGATAAGATCAAGAATCTGATTGGCGTTGATTTTGGAGGCCCATTACACTGCTTAATGATACCTGCAGATCTCCATTTTATGGAAGCTGAAGCTCTTATTGCACTGGCTGGTGCTCCAAAGGAACTATTTAAAGATTATATTTAAAGATATAAATAGTTTAATTGTTCAAATAAAACCTAAATTTCTACAGGAGAAAATATGGAGAATAGTACCTACGCAAAGCCATTCTTAAAATGGGCTGGTGGAAAGAAACAACTATTAATAAAATTTAATAAGAGACTTCCTAACCATTTAAAAGATAATGGTACAATTAGTAGATATGTGGAGCCCTTTGTAGGTGGTGGGGCAATGTTTTTTTATCTAAAGAAAAATTACATTATTAAAGAGTCTATTCTTATAGACATTAATCGTGAACTGATGATGGCATATAACGTAATTAAAAATGATCATAAATCATTGGTATCTATATTGTTGGATATTGAAGAAGATCACCTTAATATGGATGAAGAGGGACGTAAAAAGAATTATTATAAAATTAGGGAGGTTTATAATCAGGAACTTCCAGAATTTGATTTTGCAAACTATAACAAACAATGGATTGAACGGACAAGTTATCTTATATTTATGAATAAGACATGTTTCAACGGATTATTTCGACAAAATAAGAAAGGTGAATTTAACGTACCATTTGGACTCTATAAAAACCCTAAAATATGCGATACAAGCAACATAGAACTAGTTAACCTAGCTTTAAAAGATACTGAAATTATTTGTGCTGATTTTAAAGCTTCTGAAATGTACATTAAACAAGATACATTCGTTTATTTGGATCCTCCCTACAGACCATTAACAACAACATCTAATTTTACAAACTACTCTAAAGATGGGTTTACTGATTTTGACCAGGTGAATTTGGCTACTTTTTTTAAAAAATTGGACAAAATAGGTGCATATCTAATGCTCAGTAATTCAGATCCAAAAAATGAAGATATAAATGACAATTTCTTTGATAAACTGTACACTGGATACAATATTAACAGGGTTAAAGCAAAAAGAAATATTAATCGGGATGCATCTGGAAGAGGCATAATAAACGAGTTAATTATCAGAAATTATTAATTTAATAGATCATTTAAAATTCTAGAATCCCTGACATCCCAATTATGTTCTAACTGTTCATATTTTATCAATGAGTGTTGTCCCACTTTCCATCTTGTTTACATTACCAGATGCTCCAGCAGATATAAGCTCCTTATCCACATATTCACATTTCTCTACATTTTGGAGGGGTAATAACACATATTTTTTACCACCTTCCTTATGTGCATAGCTGATTTGTATGATGCCCCTTAATTCATCTATTTCAATACTTTCAACGCCAAATTCGCCTCTTCTGAAGTTGTGTACATCGCCACTAGTCATACTTACTTCAATTTTTTCTATCAAATACAATCACCTTTTTATTGATTAATTATATTTAATATATTATTCATAGCCCAAATAACTTCAGTTGTTAATAGTTATGTTCTAAATTCATAAATTTATTTATAACTGAAATGTAAAATAAAATCATTAGATAAAAAAAATTCATGTTAACAGACTAAATACAAATGGTTTGTGTTGTTAATTGGTAGAAACTGAATAGTCATTTCATTAGGGGTTGATTTAATAATGGATTTCATGATTGAAGCTAAAGATCTAACAAAAAGATATGGTGATTTAATGGCTGTTGATGGTCTTAGTATTGGAATAAAAAAGGGGGAAGTTTTCGGATTTCTCGGACCCAACGGTGCTGGTAAAACCACATCAATCAAGATGATGGTTGGACTTTTAAAACCAACAAGTGGCAAGGTATATATTAATGGTACAGATGTGCAGAAGGTTGAAAAGGGCACAATAGGAATCTGTCCCCAAGAATTAATGCTTTGGGAATATTTGACTTGTAAAGAAAGTTTGAATCTTATGGCTGATATGTATGAAGTACCTAAAAAAGTTCGGGATCTAAGGGTTAAAAAATTATTNNGTGCTTGACGAACCATCTGAAGGTCTTGATCCCCAGTCACGTCGTGTTTTATGGAATTATATACGTGCAATGCGTGATATAGAAGGAAAGACAGTAATCTTAACAACACATATAATGGATGAAGCCGATCAGCTGAGCAACAGAATTGCAATAGTAGATCATGGTAAACTCATAAGATTAGACACTCCTGAAAATCTTAAAAAAGAGATTGGAGAGGGAGATGTTGTTGATATGAAAATATCTGACACTTCCAGAAATAACGATCTAATTAAAGAATTGGCTAATGAGAAAGATGTTATTTCTGTTGTCGAAGTAAATGGAAGGATTAACATCAGAGCTCTTAACGCAGTTGCAAAATTGCCAATGATGATGCAAACAGTAGAAAGATTAAATGTTCAAGTAGCAGACATTTCTGTACGTCAAAATACACTTGAAGATGTATTTATTGATCTTACAGGCACGGGATTGAGGGAATAAAATGAAATTTATAAGCATAGCAGTAAAAGATTTTAAAGAACTTGTTAGAGATAGAAGAGGCCTATTTTTTATATTATTATTCCCTATATTCTTTATGATGATATTTGGATTTGCATTTGGTGGTATGGGAGAGAATAACACACCCCATAATATTGCAGTTGTAAATCTTGACCAGGGTGCAATAAATTCAACGGGAAGTAATGTAAACTATGGAAACAATCTTACTGCAGAGCTCCAAGATCAAAACTATCCTCAAAACAACGATGTTAAACTCTTCAACGTCACAACAACCACGGACAGTAACGCAAAAGACCTTCTAAGAACAAGAACTGTTGATGCAGAACTTGTAATTCCAGCGAACTTCTCAGATTCAGTACAGTCTCTTATAAATAATACAATACTTTCCAGCACAGGAACAGCTTCGGCAAATGCATCGACAAATAAAATAACTTCAACACTTACAATAAGTGGCGATACAAGTTATATTGGATTTGGAGTAGCACAGGGAACACTTGTAGGATTTTTAAGCCAGTATCAACAAGGAATAATTACAGCTATAACAGGTGCTAAACCAGTCCAGTATATTAATACATCTGTACAATCTGTTGCAGGAACCACTTCATTTACGGAATTTGACTTCCTAGCCCCTGGTATGATGGTATTTGCAATTCTTCTGCTTGCAACAACTGTAGCTGCTATTCTTACAAGGGAAGTGGAAAGCGGTACATTGTTAAGATTAAAAATTTCTAAAATGCGTTCGTTTGACCTTCTATTTGGAGGTCTAATACCATGGTCACTAGTTGCAGGAGCACAGGTTGTTATCCTTCTTGTAGTTGCTATACTTCTTGGATTGAAATGGCAGGGAAGTGTTTACTCCATATTCCTGGCTATAGTTATAGGGATTATAGCAGGTATTGCATCAATATCATTGGCTATGATAATTGCATCATTTGCTAAAAATGATAGACAAGCTGCAAATCTTGGAACCCTCATAGTTGTGCCAACAGCCTTCATCACAGGTTCATTCTTCCCGCTTCCAGCTGAGTATGTAACTTTCTTCGGTCACACCTTCCAAATTTACGATATTCTGCCATGGACCCACACGTTAACGGCACTCAGGTCGGTTTTGGTATATGGATCTGGATGGAATGTTGTATCCTCTGACGTTATTATAAGTGCTGTACTAGCACTAATTCTATTTGTAATAGGAGTATTCCTATTCTCCAAGACGCGGTTAGGAGCAGAAAGCTAGGATTATCTGAAAATTTGTTATAATGGAGTTGAATATTATGACGAAAAAACATATGCATCATGGAAAAACTTCTAAAAACATACTCAGTGCAGGGGAGGTGCTGAAAGCCACCCAACTTAAACTTGGAGACAGTTTCCTCGATGCTGGATGTGGTGACGGTTACATTTCACTTGAAGCTTCGAGTATTGTAGGAGATAATGGTAATGTCTATGCATTAGATGTTTATCCAGAATCTATTGAAACAGTAAAAAAAGAGATTAAAAATAGGAATTTAGATAATATTGTGGCATTATTAGTCGATATTACAAAACCTATCCAACTGGACGTAGAAATAATAGATATTGTGCTCATGGCAAATGTGTTACATGGATTTGTTGCCGAAGGAGAAGTTGAAGAGGTAATGAACAATATTTCCCGAGTTCTAAAGCCTGGTGGGGTATTTGCAGTTGTAGAGTTTAGAAAAGTTGAGGGTAATATTGGACCCCCATATGATGTTAAATTATCTCCCGAAGATGTTTCCAACATACTTTTAGAACATGGATATGATATTGGCGACATCCAATTGGTTGGAAAATACCATTACATTGTAAATGGAGTAAAAAAGACGTAAATATAATATTATTCCAATAATCTCTTACTTTGAGATTATTTTTTTAATTTT
>PLTK01000065.1 GCA_003164415.1 Methanobacterium sp.
AATATTTGGTTAAATTGTACAATGCGGCTGACCTATTTGTATATCCCTCTTTATATGAAGGGTTTGGATTACCTCCTTTGGAAGCTATGGCTTGCGGATGTCCAGTAATCACTTCAAACACATCTTCACTTCCTGAAGTAGTTGGTGATGCAGGTATAATGATAAATCCAAATGATATAGATGGTTTAACAGAATCTATGCTTAAAATATTAACTGATAATCAATTAAGGGAAGAAATGAGCAGAAAAAGTCTTGAAAGAGCTAAAATTTTCAGCTGGAAAAAAACAGCTAAAGAAACATGGAAAGTATACGAAGATGTACTAAATGATTAGAATAAATCAACTATCATGATTATAATATATATTAATAATTCATATCAAAATTTCATTAATTAACTAAAAGAATTTATTTATTGAGGAATAATAACCATGAAGATCGCAGTTTTTCATAACTTACCATCCGGAGGAGCTAAAAGAGCTTTATATGGATATGTGGAATATTTAACTAAAAATAATCATCAAGTAGATGTTTTTGTACCGTCAACTGCAAATGAGGAATTTTTACCATTAGATCGAGTTGCCAGCAATGTACATGTATTCCCAGTATCAACAACTCTTGGAAATTCAATATACTCATCAATTAAATACATTCCTCCACAAATAAAAAAGATATCACTAAGGGATCTTGAAAAAACAGAACAGAACATAGCAGAAGTAATTAACAATGGNNCAGTTTACTATGGCCCCATTTCTACTTAAATATCTTAAAAAGCCCCATGTATATTACTGTCAACAACCACTAAGAAACGATGCAGTCTCAGAAGTTATCTTTCCCCGAAAGAAAAACAACCTACTAGGATCATTAAAGAGTTTAGGGAGTAATATAGTTGTTAAAAGAGGATTAAACATAGATAGAACTAACTCAAATTATTCAAAATATACTTTATCAAATTCATACTTTTCAAGGGAGAGCATATTGAGGATGTATGGAATAAACAGCCATGTATCATATTTAGGTGTGGACCCTGAAATGTTCAAACCAATAGAAATTACTGAAGAAAAATTTATATTATCTGTAGGAACATTTACACCAGAAAAAGGACATGGCTTCCTTGTTGAATCACTCGCCCTCATAGATCCTGAAATACGTCCTAAGTTAATAGTAGTTTCCAATTCAAGTTATCCTCCATGGAAAACATATCTAGAAAAACATGCAGTCGAACTAAACGTTGAAATGGAAATTTTAAGTTTAATTAACGATGATGAACTAGCAACTCTATACAACCAAGCAGAATTAGTAGTTTATTCACCATATCTTGAACCATTCGGGCTTGTTCCCCTGGAATCAATGGCATGCGGAACACCAGTTGTTGCTGTAAAAGAGGGTGGTGTTCGTGAAACTGTTATTCACAAAAAAACAGGACTACTAATAGATAGGGATGAGGAAATGTTTGGCGAAGCCATTACTAAAATGCTATCAAAAGATTATAAAAGATATGATATGGGTAAAAATGCTGTTAAAACAGTTGAAAATTATTGGACATTAGATCATGCTGGAGAAAGATTATTACAACATTTAATGCGTGTTATAAATAAAGATAAAGGCTAATACAAAAAAATATATCCAATAAAAGTAAGAAATTAAATGTTAAATCTCTAAATTACAAATAATTTATTAAATTTAATATTACACTGCTGATTTTATAATAAGAAAAAAAATAGACATTTAAAAAAAAATCAATGTTAAAGGGCAATGGAGGTATTTAAATTGAATTGGAACGATAAGAATATTTTAATTACAGGTGTAGGGGGATTTGCGGGATCATACCTTGCAGAAGAATTGTTAAAACAAAATGCTAATGTTTATGGATTAATAAGGAGACGTGCTGACGGTACTATAGCAAAAAACCTCATAGATCACGGTATTGAAAATAATGTAAATACCATAGAAGGAGACTTAACAGAAATAACATCCCTTTCAAATGCATTAGAAATATCCCAACCAGATTATGTATTTCATTTAGGCGCACAATCATTTGTACCTAGATCATTTGAAAATTCACCCGAAACACAGATGATAAACTGTATAGGAACAGCAAACCTCTTAGATGCAGCTAGAATAAGAGATACAGATACAAAAATAATCTTTGCAGGTTCAAGTGAAGAATATGGTCTTGTAATCTCCTCCGAAGATCATTATGAACATGCCAAAAAAGAGTATGGGACCATATTTCCGGAACCAGTTAAAATCCCTGAAGTTCCAATTGCAGAAACCAACCCATTAAGGCCAATGTCACCCTATGCAGTATCTAAAGTATATGGTGATCATCTTATGCAGAATTACTATCATTCATATGGCCTAAATACCGTAGTATCACGAGCTTTCAATCATGAAGGGGCTGGAAGGGGATTGATGTTTGTAACATCCGTTGTAACCAACCAAATAATGAAACTTAAATTTGGTGAAGTAGACAAGATAACCATCGGAAATTTAAATGCATTCAGAGACTGGTCCCATGTAAAAGATATTGTCAAAGGATATATGACACTAGCAGAAAATGGTAAATCTGGAGAAGTATACAATCAGGGTTCAATGCGGACAAACTCTGTTTTAAGCTATATACTGTTGGGTTTAAAAGAAGCTGGTTGGAATGTTAATAAAATTGAAACATTCAACGGGAAAAAATTAATTGAAGACCCTACAGAAATAGATGATTCATCCATCTTTGGTGTTAAATTTGATAAAACAGTAGTAGACACCAAAATTTTAGAAGGTGACTTAGAATATGCACTTGAAGATAAGGGAATTAAAGTACATACAGACAAGGGAATTGTACCAATAGAATTTAATCCCGACAGATTCAGACCAGCAGAAGTTCCTATATTGTTTGCAGACACAGCAAAGATCAAGAAGATAGGTGCTAAAATTGAGCACAGCCTAAACGATATCATAAAAGATCAGTTAAACTACTTCCTCAAAAAAGGAAACAGACAATAAACTGTTTTATAATCTTTTAAAGGTTTTAAATGAACACCAACAACCCTAAAGTTTCAGTGATGATATTAAATTGGAATGGATGGAAAGACACCATTGAATGCTTAGAATCAGTATATCAAATAGATTATCCCAACTACGATATTGTACTGGTTGATAATGATTCAAATGATGATTCCATCCAAAGGATAAGGGATTATTGTGAAGGAAAACTAAAACAAAAATCCCCCTTCTACCATTACGATCCAAAAAACAAACCCATAAAGATATTTGAGTACACCAAGGAAGAAACAGAAAAGGGCCTACAAACAAATAAATCAGAATATCTGGATTTATCATCGGATAAAAGGTTAATCTTAATTAAAAATAATAAAAATTATGGATTTGCAGAAGGAAATAATATAGGGATAAGATACGCGTTAAAAACATTAAAATCCCAATATATTCTCCTTTTAAATAACGATACAGTTGTTGAAAAACACTTTCTTAAAGAGATGGTAGAAACCGGAGAATTTGATGATAAAATAGCTGTTATAGGTTCAAAAACATATTTTTATGATTTTAATGGTAAAAATAATGTTTTGTGGAGTGTTGGGGGAACAGTTGATCTGTCACGATATCCAGGATACCATGATTTAAATCTAAATAATATACTTCCAACTATAAAAAATTCTAAAATTAATGTAGACTGGATATCAGGGGCTGTGCTGCTTATAAAAACAGACATGTTACCTTCAAATCTTTTAAATTCAGATTTCTTCTTTGGATGTGAGGATGTGGATCTCTGTATTGAAATGAAAAATAGAGGCTTTAAAATGGTCACAAATTTAAATGCTATTGTTTGGCATAAAGCAGGTGCATCCAAGAATAAAGTAAAGTTTAGAGGTCTTTCAAGGGAAATAAAAACAAATCTCAAATTTATGAAGGCCCACGATAAAAATTATAAACTGCATCTACCCATCTACATCTTACAAATATTATATCGATACTCATCGATGTTAATTAAAAAACTAGCACGTGACGCTAAAAATTCTATAGTTTGATCGATCAACTGGGCTAATTATACACGCATGAAATGTTCTAATCATAGTAAATGTATAATGTTAATCTATATGATCTTTTACAAAAAAATTGATCACATTTATTGATCTTTTAACTGAAAATTAATCCATATAAAATTAACAGAATTAAGAAATTGATTTTAATTATTTAAAGGAAAAATTAATCATGAAAAAGATCCTCTTTACACACCAAGGACCGCACAAGGTACACGGTACATTTGCAAGGACTGTTACTAAAAATTGGTACTATTACGGTGATAACCAACCAGAAATTATTAAAAATCTATTAAGATCCATTTTTGACAGATCAACCTACGATATAATATTGGTAGAGGGTGGTTTAGGACTTCCCCATGCAGTCCTTAAGAAGATAAAAAGTCCTAAAACCAAGATAATCCTACTATACGCTGATACGCTACTTTATGATCTTCCAGACATGAATATGATTAAAAGAAAGACAGTTGAACGACTTTTATCATATGTTGATGGATTTATAGCCATATCACCATTAAATATGAGAATAGCATCCCAATACTATAATAATAAACCAATATCCTATGTTTATCCCTATGGATCTAACAACAGTTTTGAAATAGACTGTGACCTTGAAAGTAAAGATATTCTATTCATTGGAAACCATGAAATGTGTAAACGTTTCGATTTACTGGTTGATGCAGTTAAAATATTAAATGATAAATATCATGAATACAATCTTTACCTGGTTGGATCATGTGTTTCTAGGGTTGAGGCAGATTATCCATGGTTACATAAGGAAGGTTTTCAGGAAAATCTTGACAAATACTTTAAAAAATGTTCAATGTACGTACATCCGGCAGATTTTGATTCGTGTCCAGTAACTGTATTTGAATCCATGTCATCGGGTCTTATACCCATCATAACCAAAAATGTTGGGGAAGCAGATATACTAAATGATAAGGGACTCGAATGTTTAGTGTTGGAAAATAATCAACCCGAAATAATAGCAGATAAAATACTTGAAATTGGGAATCACGATATAAAATGGAAAAAAAATATCTCACTACAATGTAGGGAGATCAGTACAGAATACAACAAGGAATCCCAATCAAAAAAATTTAAAACGATATTTAATGAGTTAATAGAAAAGATATGAATTAATATTTCATTATACTATTTTTTAACCCCATATCTGTCCATATCCATCGTCAAATATTTTACTTTTATTGGTAAAGAAAGAGCTGTACCTTTGAACATTCTGCTGACTGTCGATGGTATCATAAAATTTGCCATCGTTAACATTTGCATTTCCCATGTAAAGATAACCATTTATTGTTTTGTTGTTAAAATTAATTCCAACAACATTAGTTCTTACATTCGACATAAACAAACGGTTAAAACCAACAGCATCTGAGTATACATTAATATCGTCTGTACGGTAAGTTCCAATCCATTTTGCTGTGGTCAATTCACCATCATAAATGTAAAGTTCGCCACGAGTTATTCCGGTTTTATCATATTCTGGTGAGAATGGGATACCTGTAAGCTCGTATTGTAGATGGGTATTGCAGATGAATAGGAAAATTAACAGTACTAATATCAGTACCACTTTAAGATCAGGTTTTTTAATTACTTTATTTAGAATTTCAGCAATTTTAAATGTTCCTATTATAAAGATTGGTGCTGTAAATATTAAAAGCTGGAAGAAAAGTCTGTCCGAACCATAGAAGAACGATACAGAAGGTAGTATAATAAACATTGCAAGTAATGTTAACGCTACAACTCCGGCTAAAACAAGTTTAGAGTTTAGAGTATTAATTTCATCGTATATATATACCGTTTTTTTCATCAGAAGCTTTCTATATTTTCCTATTAAAGTTAATAATCCAATACCGATAGTTACAAAGATAAGATCATTTGCAATGACCGCTACAAAGTTTGGGAGATTTTTTATACCTATCCCTAAAACACTTAAAACAGTACCTTCCCTTGAAGATTCAAAGGCATAATTACCGCCACCTGCACCAGTTGCAGTTGCTGTAGCAGCTACTGTTGATTGGATTACATCGGTTCCTGCTAAAAATTGTACCTTTGCATATAATACAAACCATAAAATTATAACAACAAAGTAAATGAGTAAAACTTCAAAATTAACAATGGTAATCCGATGTTCGTAATAGAGATTCTTTAAAAATGGTAATAATAAAATTGGTACCAGTAGTGCAAATGCAACGTATGATGTTGCATAATGAGATACAACCATTGAAGATACGAAGATTAAAAACAATAATTTCTTAACTCTCGACTTTTCAAATTTAGTCTCTCCAAAACAGTCAAAAATAATCATAATTGCCAAGAAAAAGAAGATTACAGCAACTTCCTGTCTAACAGCTCCAACTATATCTATGAAGAATACTTGAAACACAAATAGAAGTGCTGCAAAAAATGCGAATTTTTTGTTTAAATATTTTTTAGAAACGGTGTACACCATTAATGGTAAAACACTTCCCAATAATCCGAATAAAAGTTTAAAAACATATTCAGGATTCATATTTGAAAGAACCTGATAGATCGTTGGTAGTATGGTAATGCTTAAACAGGCATTGTAGGGGTTATAATAATCATAGATATTCCAATGGAAATTAGCGAGTGTAAGTTGGAAACAATAAAACTCCTGATGAACATCACGACCTATGATATGAGCAGATGTGAGGGCATGCATCAAAACCAAACCCATACCAATCATAAAAAGTGCTACAGGATAGGTATATGGATGTATCCGATCCCTTAAATATGCAACTACAACAACGTAAAATGGAATCAAGAGTATCATAGCCAATATCAAAATGTTGTTAAGTGAGGTGTTCATGAGGTAAGTGCCAAGAACAGCCATTAAAGGGAATAAAATAGGAAAAATTAGTGGTGCTAATAATTTATCTCCTAATTTAAATTTAAAATTAAATATACTCGAAGTATCTAATTCTCTATTTCGCTGATAAGCAAAAACTGCTAAAATCCCCATTACAATATTCAGGGTTAATAATAATGGAATTAATGAGAGAGGTTCTGATAATATGGGATATAATATATTAAGGAATAATCCCACTGCAAGAAGTAGTGATATACTCAAACCAACTGATAAAAGAAATTTTATTAAAAATTCTGTTTTATTCAATCTAAGTATTGATAAAATCAGAAATCCTGGAACAATTGTAAAGAATAAAAATGGTATTATATCTCTTAAAAGTGTAAGATTCAATATAATAACCAGATCTGTTATTAATAACATTAAAATTGTAATGAGAAACCATTCTTTGGCTTTAAACCTTTTAATCGTATTTAACATTAATTATTCTCCTAATCCGCTATTTTTTTTATATTCTATGAATATTGTTGGGCCATTAGTTTATATAAATGATAAACATGTAAAATTACTGATAAAACATTGTGAAAATAATTTATTTCAATTTTTATTATTCAGAGTATTCCTAAGTTACTATGTTAAAATAGGTAGAACTTTCACATTTTCTTAACTCATATATTATATCAATTTATTATAAAGTTTTTCGGTGTTTTCTGCAATTTCTGCCCAAGTATATTTATCAATCACAAGTTTTCTTCCATTAATCCCCATAATCTCAGGATTGGTACATTCTAAAATTTTAATAATGGCCTCTGAAAGTTTATCAACATCTTTTGGAGGCACAATAATGCCAGATTTGCTCTTTTTAACATCATCCGCTACACCAACAATTTCAGTACTGATTACGGGTGTTTGACAAGCCATAGCTTCTAAAACAACGATACCAAAACCTTCTTGTTTTGATGAGATTGATGGAAGTATAAAAATACTGGATCTGCTGTAATAATTTACAATTTTCTCGTTGGAAATGAATCCATGAAATTCAACATTATCTACAAGGTTATAATCAACAACCATTTTACTATAATATTCTAATAAAGAACCTTCACCGCCAACAATTAATTTCACATCCGGAATAACCTTTTTGACCAAAATTATTGCTTTTAAAAGGTAGTCAAGACCTTTATATCTATGAAATTCATCTAGAAGGCTCAGGAAAAATAATGTATTTTTTTGTTTTGTAATATTTTGAGGTTTAAATTTATCAACATCAACACCATTTGGTATGACTTCTATTTTATCCTCAAATTTTTCTAAATAGAGACTGTACTTGATGTAATTTGGCTGTGTTATAATTATTTTCTCTGCATTGTTTAATAGAGATTTAAGGGCTGTTGCATTATAGAAATTAGCTATATGATTTGCAATTCCGGTTCCTATTATATCGTTATGATACGTTACAACTAATGGTTTGCCCTTAATTTTAGATATTATATTACTCCAATCAGCACACCATGGGGTTGGAATATGGGTATGTATGATATCAAAATCTTCACGGGACAGTGATAATGGAAATCCCGGTGTAATATTAGTGTTGGCAATTTTAGCAATATAACCAAGTCTTTTAATTTTAATCCCATCGACAATGTCTTCCTTTTTAGATGGTGGTTCGTTGGCACATATTACCTTAACCTCATTACCCAGTTTAACCAGTTCCTTTGACATGTAATAAACATAATTCTCCACGCCACCTGTGAACGGATAGAACCTTACCGGTGTTTGAACGATCTTCATAATAAATAATTCCTATAATTTTTTAAGTTTCAAAGATATTTACGATTAAAAATTCATATTAACAATTATATATTGTTTATTTGTTGGTTGATACTATTAAATACAGATAAATTCCTGTAATATATTCTTATGATGATAAATAAGACTACAAAATAAATTAATACTTATCTATTACATATTCTACAATATCTGGGTAAAATAATTCAATCAAATTAAACCCAATATATGTTAAATTTTAATTCAATTTCTTTTTTTTATGAATATCTATTATAATAACTAATATAAAACCCACAATTAAAGATGGATATTATCACAGTATCTGGGTTTAAATAACTCTTTTACTGGGTTTAAAAAATATTATATTATTGATCTATAAACCTTTTCAAGGGAATCAACAATAATTTCCCAATCATATCCGCGGGACATCTCAATACATTTATCTCTAAATTCATTGTGGGGGTCAATTGATTTAATTATCTGACTTGCCATGTCTTCTGCTTCTAATTGTATTTTAAAACCATTCATACCGTCAACCACCAGATCGGCAGCAGCATTCATGTGATGATTAACTGTTACAACGGGAATTCCACATGCATTGGCCTCAATAACAACCATTCCAAAGCCTTCTCTTGTTGATGGAAGTACAAATACCCTGGATGATTTCAGATGTCCGATAAGATCATCATAATTTTCCATAAACCCCTTAAAGATGATACTATTCTCTATTTCAAGTTCTTTAACTAATTGTTTGAGTTTATCTTCTTCAGGGCCTTCTCCAATAATAATACATTTAATCTCTGGAAATTTTCTCTTTACAATATCCATGGAATTAATCAGTACATCGACGTTTTTTTCTTTAATTAATCTACCAGCAAATATTACATCTGATACTTCTGCAGATTTTTTAACTTTCTGTATATCATTAAAATCAATTCCAGGCGGGATTACAGTTGATCTTTCAGATTTTTTTATTTGTTTTAAATCTTTTTTTGTTTTATAAGAAATTGATATAAAGTTATCTGTTAAACTGAGCATCAATCTTTCAATGATTATACCAAATATCCCCAGTTTACCAAGATATTCATACCAGAAATCACCCCATACTTCTAGTAAAGTAATTATCAGTCTAGATTTTCCCAGCACCGAATGTATTTTAGCTGTGAAACATGAGAAGAATGGAAATCCTTGGCAGTCAACTACATCATAAGTATCTTTAAATAATGGTTTTAAAAGTTTTAAACTGAATATAATTGCTTCTTTAATTGATCTTCTATTATCAGAGTACAATTCAATAGGATCAGAGACTCCATGAAGTTTGATACCTTCCATTACAATATCGGTATGGTCGTTTTCAGTCCACCACCATCCTATTGAATACCAGTGCACTTCATGTCCACGTAAAGCAAGTCTTTTGGCTAGTTCATATACTCTTTTTTCAGCCCCACCCTNNGTTTGTATTCCTATAATTGACAGCATCAAAGCCAGCATTGCGTATTGTACTTCGTAGAGAGATCCGAATCCAACAGCACTCCAACTGTAAAGGACATAAAGACCACCTACAATTCCTGCTACTAAAAATATGAGTCCAATACTTAACTCCCTTCCAAGCGAATGGTAGCTCATAATTTTTTTTACAATACCCGAACTCTTGGAGAATCCGTATACCGTTCCAAATGCACCGAAATGTATCCATGCTAAAAGCATTTGATAACCAATAATCAGAAGAAGACTTCCTAAAATCAATGTATGTAACCTTGAATCTCCCTCTATTGCAACTGTTAATGTTAATATAACACCTACAGCTAAAGCAATCAATCCCGGTCCAAGCAGGAAAGGTGTTGGTCTGTAAAGCATCATAAATCTTAGATGTCTCCATCCATCGGCAAATGAACTTAACTTAGATTCACCTTCACGTGGATAGTATGTAATTGGAATTTCTGCGATTTTAACATTCTTCCTTGCGGCTTCAATAACCATTTCCGATGCAAATTCCATTCCACCACTTTTAAGATTTAAATCATCCAGAGTATCCTTTTTAATGGCTCTCATTCCACAGTGTGCATCAGATATTCCTGCACCAAATAATTTGTTCAGTACCCAGGTTAGAAATGGGTTTCCTATATATTTATGAAGGGCAGGCATTGCACCTTCCTTAATGTCACCTTTAAGCCTAGATCCCATAACAAAATCTGCTTCTCCCTTTAGGATAGGTTGTATAAAATCATATGTTATTTGGAATGGGTATGTACCGTCGGCATCGCCCATAACAACTATATCTCCTGTTGCTTCACTGAAACCCTTGAGATAAGCATTACCATAACCTCTTTTCGACCCTAACACTACACGTGCACCAGCTTCTTCAGCCTCCTTTGCAGTATTATCTGTGGAGGCATTATCAACAACAATAATTTCTGTTTCCAATCCATGTTCATGTAACTTGTCCAATGGCACTGTTCGGACAGTTTTTCCCACTATTCCCTCTTCATTAAGGGCCGGTATAACGATAGAAATTTTCATAGCATCACTTTTTCTGAAATATTAAAAATCTTTTTTTTATTATAATTCTCTGTGAATATTATTATAAAATAATTTATTATTTTAGTAATTTAATACTTAAAACAAATATTAACAGTTCTACTTAGTATCTGGAGGTATATAAGTTTTTATTAGTTATCTTCAATTAGATTGATCCCCTGTAAAATAGGAAATAAGACAGTATCATTATTATGATTGCAAATATAACTCCAAACAATATCAATGTTCTATCATTTCCAAATATTATGGGTATAGGACCTATTAAAATAACTCCACCCGTATGAATTTCTGTCTTTGAATCATTAGACGAAGATTGTAAGCAGTACCAATAAAGATCAAAAAAATACCCAATATTACCACTGCAAAACCCATTAAAATAATAGTGTTATAATTAACCAAATTACCCAACACCACAAAAGATTATCATGTTATCTCCATTTCTATAAGATTAGACTTAACATAGGTTATACATTTCTATATTACGTATCCATAGATNNTCCATCTGTTTCATTGCATTTAATGTTTTTTCAATATCTGCTAGACAACTTTCTTCAAATTCCATACAAACATCGGTTATACATGGACAATCAATTATATTCTGCATTGTTTCTATGTCAACCCAGGAACCTTTATGACTTAAAAGATTATAAATCGGTATAATAGACAAAACATTAATTTTTTGTTCTTTCTCAACATCTAAATATTCTATATCGCCTTGTAATTCTTTTGCAAACTCTTTAACATCTTTTAAAACTTCTTGAGGTATTACTAATATTACATGTACCTCTTGGGATATGAAATAAGAGCCGCGACTAATATGGAATTCGTCTCTTGTTAACACAATACCGCCGGCATCTTCCACAAACTCCACCATTTCATTAAACCTGTAAACACCACTACTGTAACCTAACAATATATACACTAAATTCACCTTCGTAAAATGAATTATATACTCTATTCTAATACACAGAACTAAGAAATATATTAAAAAAATTTATTATTCTGTAGCTAATGATTTGATTGTTAAATAAATTAAATTTTGCTTAAATTAAATGATATAAATTAGATTTATTGTAATCACAAATTTTTGTATTAAATAAGATAGTTTTTATTTCTTCTTTACATACTGATGTTAAAATTCATATTACCAGTATATATCTTTTTTTTATTGATCTTATTTAATAGTGTATGTTTGTATTAAATTTCAATGTAAACTATGGATGTATAATA
Organism: Methanobacterium sp.; assembly: GCA_003164415.1. Taxonomy (GTDB): domain Archaea; phylum Methanobacteriota; class Methanobacteria; order Methanobacteriales; family Methanobacteriaceae; genus Methanobacterium_B. Next base: position 12,454 of record PLTK01000065.1, read on the forward strand.
CTATTTATGGTTGGTTATTTTTTTGGTTTGGGGATTGAATAGAGCTGATTATCTTAAAAAAATATCGTATCCTGTTCTTCTATTTATAGCTGATATAAAAAACTTTAAAACGGCCTTAAATTAAATACAGGGGTCTAGTAATTAGTTTTAACATATTTTGAAACAAAACTTTTATATGAGATCGTGAAGTGATTTAATTCTGAGTCTATTGTTCTAAATGAATATATGGGGTTGTTTAGAAGAATGGGACACGGAGGCGATATAATTAAGCGAAAATTATTACTATGCGTGTTATTGTTATTTGGATTAGCACTTATTCTGAATGTAAATATGGTATCAGCTGTTAATGTGGGCACAGATCATACACAACCTAAAGTTACGGCCGTAAATCCGGCATCAAACACCATTATAACTAATTCTAAACCCATTATATTAACCTTCAGCGAGACAATAAAGGCGGGATCACTATGGATTGAACTCAAGGATGGTACAACCAGTATACCAATTAAAAAATCAGTGAGTGGAAATACCCTGATTATTACCCCAATAAGGCCCTTAAAAACTAGTGTGAAATATAATATTGTGATACATACAAATTCCATAACAGATCTGTCAGGAAACAGCAACAGCCCGTATACCTCATTGTTCACAGTTTCTTCATTAACACTTGTACAAATGAAGGATGGTCTTAACAGAGCACAAATCTTCTATAACAAAAATTATAGAATGCCTGCCTACGTTAGTTTTGGTTCAAAAAAAATAGTTATAGCTGAATTTCAAAAAATTATAGCTACACAGGGATTGAAGATCAAAACCATAAATGATAATAGTGCATCTAAAAATGCAGACACTGTTACAGCTAAAGGATGGAACTCATGTTGTTCCGGCTGGTATAAAACAAGTGGAACCTTTATAAACTACTGTCCGCTCTGCCATTCCTATACATGTCTAACTTACAATCCAAAACATACACCCGAAGGTGAATGGACTTGTAATAAATGTGATGCAGATTACTGTATATGTGGAAGATGCAAAGCAACGGGTTCAAATGTTCATTTAATAACAGCATGATAATATTAAATAGATTATCAGGGATATAATTGGTAAAAAAAATAGATTATTTAATCCTTTTTTATTTAAAAATTGAAATGGTTTGGACCATATTTAAGTATTTTTTTAAAAAAAAAATTTTATTTTATTTTATTCTTTGGATGATATCAAATTAAAAACATTAGA
>PLTK01000133.1:0-3179 GCA_003164415.1 Methanobacterium sp.
GAAATTTTCTTGTTTAATATACTTACCAAAACCAATAATTGTGAGTATTATAAGTTTCTGAGCTGTGTCATCCCCTTCAATATCAAAAGTGGGATCAGATTCAGCAAACCCCTTTTCTTGGGCTTCTTTGAGAACTGCTTCAAAGCTTCTACCTTCATCAGACATTTTTGTAAGAATATAATTTGCAGTTCCATTGATTATTCCGTAAATTGACTCAAAATTATTTGATGCAAGACTTTCATTTAATGGTCGAAGTAATGGTATCCCGCCACCTACACTTGCCTCAAAGCATATACGAACATGGTTTTTTTCCGCACAAGAAATTATTTCCTCCCAGTGTTTAGCAAGCAAAGCTTTGTTTGCTGTTACAACATGCTTTCCATTTTCCAAGGCGCGTAAAATAAATTTGAGTGCTGGTTGATACCCTCCAATGAGTTCTATAACTATCTCAATTTCGGGATCTTCTAGTATATCATTGACATCTGTTGAAAGTACTTCTTGGGATATATCTACGCCTCGATCTGTTTTGATATCAAGATCTACTACTTTTTTTAGATTAATTTTTTTATTTACTTTATTCTCTAACAGATCAAGATTTTTATTGAAAGTTTCAACAACTCCACTTCCAATAGTTCCGAAACCAATTAATCCTATATTAACTACATCTCTGCTCAATTAAATTCCCCCAACAATAATCTTTATAATTAAAATAATTATAACAATAGTTAACAATTTTATATATAATTAGTATATTACTAATTTTCTAGATCAAAATTTTTTATTTTTATAAATTCTCCTATAGATTCCCTGGTGGTTCCAACAATGAGACGGTAACTTAAATTTTTGCCAATAACCTTTTCAAGCTTTCCCCGTGCGGTTATACGTTCGCCTTCCTTTGCTTGTCCTGCATAGGTATGAGTATAAGATGCAATTTCTGATATTATGATGTCAGGGCCTTTTATTATCTCCACATCATCTACTTTGTATACTGCAGGGTTGTCAAATGCAGCTAGAGAGTCTGTTACAGTACACTCTATTTCAATACATCCCATAGGTTCATATCTTGTAGCACCATAACTTCCAGTAATCTCATCCCAATCTCTAGTTTGAAGAATGTCGAATAAAGTACCATCTAAAATTCCTCTGTTGTTTTTACGGTTTTCATACCATCTAAATTCTTCATAAGATAGGGATGAATCTTTAATTCTTTTGTTGTACAGTTTTTTCCAATAATCTCCTTCTATTCCTTTGAGAATGCCGTTTTCTTTTTTAATATCTTCAAAGGCTTCCATAACATTTCTATGATTTTTAAGTCCATAAATCACAAAATCAATATCTGAAACATTGGGTTTGTATAATCCTGGTAATATTGATCCTGATATTCCCATTTTATTAAAGGATATTCTGGTATGATCATGGAATGTTTCTGCGAGTTTAACCACTTTATCTAGTAATTTGTTCCGTTTTTCGGATTCCATAATCTCCCGAAGACGATCAGTTGGAAGTAATAATTTTTCAACCCTCTCTATTGGCACGCCCATCATTTGTACGTTGGTAATTTCACAATCGAATAGATATTCTGGAAAATTTTTTTCTAAAAAGTTGTAGGCTTGATTTGAGTCCACCTTAGAATATTGTTTATTGTTCAAAGAACGTTCTCCATTTTGATCAGGAATATACCTTAAAAATGATATTATCCTATCATCGGGATGGAGATAAGTGGTTGTTGCAAAGAACAGATCATCGGTTGTGTGTATAAAATCTCTGGGTCTGACTCTCATAGTATTAATTTAACTGTACAAACCATTATTAAATATGATAGTTTCAAGAATGATGCCAGGCGACGATCTAAAACAGGGGTTAGAAGATTTAATGGATTTAAGTGAATTTAAATCCGGAGTAATAGTTTGTATGGTTGGGAGCCTCAATAATGTTGTTTTAAGAATGNNACATACTACTGTGGAGATAGCTATTATTGAATCTGAAATAAATTTTAAAAGGATTTTTGATCCTAAAACGGGGTATAAAGAACTTGTGATTAAAAAACTGATCTATAGTTAACTGTTGCTAACATTTATTAAAATTGCAAATAGATTATGAATATAAAATTACTAAATGAATTAGCAATAATTAAAAAATTAATGGATTTGAACCAATGAAACACTTGAGACTTAAAGGAAACACATGTTATGATGGAAGCCAGATTGAACCTATGTGGGCGTTTAGGCAATTCAGAATTAAGGAATCTAGTATTGTGAGCTGGATTGGCCCCATGGATATTGAAAAGGATCATTTAGTGGATTTTGAAGATGTAGGTCTCGAAATAAAGGGCGACAAAATGCTGCATTTTATAATTGAACAATTCGATGTTCAACCAGCAGATATAAAGTTGTGCTATCATAGACAACGAATTTTTGTAATGATTGTCAAGGATATGCTAGACAATTTGGGAATCAAAACATATAGGAATGGTGATGATCTTTACTTCCCAAAGCCTAATGTAAATGGTAAACTTACGGTTTCAATTGCAACCTGTTCTGTCAGCAGTATGAAAATACATTTTGCATTAAACCTTGTTGAAAGTGGAACACCAGACAATATTGAAACCGCCGGTCTATTGGAACCATATATGGGTATTGGGATGTCAGAAATTCAAAAATTTATAGATGATGTATGTGAAACTTATATAAATGAAATTTTATCCATTAAAATGGATATTACTAAAACAAAGGTATTTTAATTCTTAAATTAGATAATAAAGAATTATATTAGGTTAATTAGTTATAGATTATTAGAAGGTATCTAACCATGAAAATAGTTATAAATGGAATTCACGCAAATTTAAGGTTTTCAGCAGCGCATATGATTCCAAGACACGAGTCTTGTGGCGTAATACACGGCCATTCCTATATAGTTGATGTGGTTGTTGAAGGGGAAAGGTCAGGGGAATTCGGATTTGTAGTGGATTTTAAAAAGGTCAAGGATATTATTAGGGGTATGTGTAAAAAATTGGATCATCGTGTCCTCATACCAATAAGAAACCCTCAGATTAACTTTAAAAATCTACAGGGCCCAGTTGAATTTTCAATCGGACATAAGGAGTATATGCTGCCACTTGAAGATTGTCTGCTTCTAGATCTTAAATCTACTTCGGCCGAGGATTTATCAGAATTTTTTGC
>PLTK01000133.1:3195-10232 GCA_003164415.1 Methanobacterium sp.
AGACAAGTGTTTGTAAGGTTTTCTGGCTGCAACCTTGACTGTAACTACTGTGACACTTCTAAAAGTCGTGATCCTCAATTTGGTAATTTAATTTCAACCGAAAAACTTTTTGAGCAGATAAACAAAATTATAACGCCTGATTTACATTCTATTTCATTTACAGGTGGAGAACCTTTGTTACATGCGGATTTTATCAAAACTTTCCTTGAAGAACACGAATTCAAGTCTTTATTAGAAACAAACGGGTCTCTACCCAAAGAATTACAAAAAATTTCTGAATTGATAGATTATGTCTCCCTTGATATAAAATTACCAGAACATGAGGCCTCTAATAATTGGAATGATCTCATTGATTTAGAACTTAAATCCATAAAACTATTAAGAGATAAGGAGATAAATACATACTGTAAAGTGGTTGTGATGCCCGAAACAAAAGTGGATATGATTGGGTTTATTGCTTCAAAGATTGCAGATGAGGTTCAAAATACCTCGAAGCTCTCAATGGTAATCCAACCGGTTAGTCCCCTTGATCTATGGGTAGATGGGACACATAAATTGTTAGAAATATCAGAGGAAGCAGGGAAATATATGGATGTATTAACAATACCACAAGTTCATAAACTTCTAAATATGCGTTAGGAGGTTTTATATTGGAAATTGATACAAAAGTGACAGTCCATGACGCCATGACATCCAGTGTCATCACAGCAGATCCCAAAACTACTATTGCAGGTGCAGCTATTTTAATGTCAAGATTTAAAATTGGTAGTTTGATAATTGTTAATGAAAAAATAGCAGATGGATTAATTACTGAAAGTGATATCATTGAGAAAGTTGTTTCAAAGAATATATTGGCCAGTGATATAACTATAGGTCAGGTTATGACCAGAAACCTCATAACAATAGACCCAGGCAGCGAATTGAACCAAGCTGCAAGGTTGATGGCCAAAAATGATATAAGGCGACTTCCTGTTGTAAATAATGGAAATTTAGTGGGAATATTAACATCAACCGATGTGTTAATGGTTTCACCCGAACTCACAGAGTTGCTCGTTGAAAATGCGAGAATGGAAAATCAGAAAGATTATTCAAACTTTGAAAAATCTGTGCCGGGTACTTGTGAGCTTTGTGGAAATTATGTAGAATATCTTGATGTCTTCGATGGAAAATTTTTATGCGGGGAGTGTAGAGAAGATCTGGAGGATGAGTAACTTGAATAATGTGGAAGAGATAATGACACCTGATCCTGTTACTGTAAATGTTGATACTCAATTAACTAAAGTTAGATCAATTTTCAGGGATGGATGGTTCCGTTCAATTCCTGTTTTATCAAAAAACCGTCTTGAAGGGATGATAACCAGGGGAGATATTATGTTTCTTTCCTCAACCAAATCCAATTTAGAAGCAAGGGTTATAATGGAACATCCAAAGGTTTTAGCTACACCTGAAATGGATATTGGAGAAGTAGCTAAGAAACTATTAAAATCAGACATAATACAAGTACCTGTAGTTGAATCATCTGAAAATATGCATCTTGTAGGTATTTTGAGTATAGGTGATATCCTCAAAAATTTTTTAAGTAATGGATCAAAATCAAAAAAATCAGATTTATCTACTATATACACTAAAAATGTTATAAAAGCCAATTATGACGATCATATCTCCAAAGTATGGTCATTAATGGATGAAACAGGATTTTCAGGACTTCCAGTCTTGAAAAAAAATAAGATCATTGGAATGATCACTCGTAAGGATATTATAAAGTCAGGCCATGTAAGAACAGGTCTCGATAACATTGACAGATCAATAAAGGTTGAAAAGATCATGGTAACTCCTCCGCTAGTGGTCACAGCTGAAACAAGCATAGAGGAAGCTGCTGAGCTAATGATCAATAATGATATTGGACGACTACCCGTAGTTGAGAAACCAGTTTACATTAAAAATGAACCCCACAGAGCAAGAGAAGCCAATATAATTGGCATAGTTGCAAGAGAAGATATTTTAGGATCGTATCTAAATTGATCTTCAAAGTGGCCATGAAATTCAAACTTATTTTAATTAAACCTATTAATAGAATTTTTAGATTAGTTTTTACTTTGTTATTTAGGTTATCTGTTATAAAATCGGATAATGTATCATTTTTTGGACAACCCGTTGATTTAGCAGAAGTCTGCCTCGGGCTTTGTAATTTGTTACTCGAATCCAAAATGATGGAACTAGGTGTTGAACTTCATCTTTCAGAGGTGTAGTGATGAGAAGAAAAGAAACTATAAATTTAGTAAAATCTAGAGATAGAGGCCCATTAGAATTTGAATCCCATACATCAGAACACGAAGGCGATATCATGAGCATCGCCAAAAAAACAGTTGTAACTGCCCCTCAGACTGCTACCATAAAAGAAGCCGCTGAGACAATGGTAAAAAATAAATTCAGAAGGCTACCAATAACCAACCCTGGTACTGGACAAATACTCGGAATTGTAACTTCCATGGACATACTAGACTTCCTTGGAGGAGGAGACAAATACAAAATATTTGAGGAAAAGTATCCTGGAAACTTCCTTGGTGCCGTTAATGAATCTGTAAAAGAGATAATGACAAGGAAAGTTGAGGTTTTAAGTCATAAAGATTCAATTAAGAATGCAATATCCAAAATGAGAAAAGAAAATGTGGGTGCCTTACCAGTTGTAGATGGCGACCAAAAAATGGTTGGAATTGTGTCNNATATCAACAACTCCAGGAACACGGATAGAAGGAGCCTCAAAAATAATGGTAAGAAACCAATTGAGGAGAATTCCGGTAGTGGGGGAGGAACGTAAGACTCCACATCCAGAGAAAGATAAGATTATGGGTATTGTAACAGCTACCGATATTCTAGAATTCCTTGGTAAAAATAGCGTCTTTGATAAGATGGTTTCTAACAATGCTGAGGATGTTTTAAACACTACAATAACCGAAATAATGGAAAAGACCGTTGTTGCTACAACATCCAATACCAGACTTGGAGATCTATGTAACTCAATGGAAATTGAGGGAATTGGAGGATTGCCAGTAGTACATAATGGAGATTTAGAGGGTATAATAACTGAAAGAGATATCCTGAAGGCTGTAAGTAAACTATAACTGCCAAAATTGTCTTAATTGTTCAATTAAACGTTATTGTTATTATAACTTCAAGGATAGAGGTGATTGAATGATGGAAATTAGAGAAGTAATGAACCCTGAAGTATTTGTGGTTCAGGAAAATGAGCAGGTAGCTCATGCTAGAAACCTGATGCTTACTCATGGGATCAGCAGGGTTGTAGTTGTTGATGGGAAAGGAAAACCAGTTGGAATGGTTACTGAAAAGGATCTAACACGTAAACTAAAGGGTACTGGCCCAAAATGGAAAAGTAGGCCAATTGATAAAATATCCATTAGAAGGATTATGAGTACAGATCCAATCACAGCCGCACCAGGCGATGAAATACACACAGCAATCGAACTTCTTATAAAACATAATGTTGGTTCAATCCCAATAGTAGACGAAGATGGCATAGCAGGGATAATTACAAAAACAGATTTGATGAAAGTATATACAGATAGGTTAAAGGGTAAATGGAAAGTTTCTGATCTTATGACAAGCGATGTAATCACAGTGAATGAAAATCACAGCATAGCACATGTCATAAATTTAATGGAAAAGGATAAAGTCGGGAAAATTGTTGTTATACGTGATAACGAGCCTGTGGGTATGATAACACATGAAAACATCTCATTTGCCCAAGTAGAAGATTCTGAAACTGGGGTAAGTGTAGAGAAAATATACTTCATTAGGAACACCGAAGGTAAACCCAAAAGAAATGTAAGGGAAATTTCAATGATGACAGCAGGTGATATAATGCGAAATCATCTCATAAAAATTTCCGGAGATGAAGACGCAGCTATTGCTGCTGATAAAATGGTTGAAAATGATATTAGTGGTTTACCTGTTGTTGATGGTGATGCACTTGTGGGAGTAATCACTAAAACAGATCTTATAAAAGGTATACAATAGACTTAATCAATCGGATGCAGTTTTTTATACAATCACTGCGTCTTAACTTTTTAGGGGGATGAAAATGCACGTTAAAGACATAATGAAAGAAGAAATTGTTCATGTGGATAAAGATCAGAACATCCAGGATGCCCTAAAACTGATGAAAAAACATAAAATCTCCAGACTTCCAGTTGTTAATATGAATGATGGCAATATCAGGGAACTGGTTGGAATAGTAACTGAAAAGGATATATCCATAAAATTAGGATCATCAAAATACGGAAATTTACCTCCATCGCATTTCCATGTTTCAACTGTCATGAAACAGGAACCAATAGTTGTTCAGAAAGATGAAAATATTGGAAAAGCAGCTAAAACCATGTTAGAAAATAAGATTGGTGGAATGCCTGTGGTAAATGACTGTGAAATTGTTGGAATGCTTACAAAAACTGATTTCCTTGAAATATGTCATGGAAAACCTTTTAATGCTACCAGCATAACTGAAAGAATGAATACAGATATTATAACTGTTAGTCCAAGTGACAGACTTGTACATGCAAGGAGATGTTTAATAGACAAGGAAATCGGAAGACTCCCCGTTGTAGAAGAAGATATGTTAGAAGGTATATTAACAGCCAAGGATGTTGCAATGGCCATGATATCATTTAAAAAGGTTGTGCCTGATAAATACAAAACTGCGAGGATAAGAAACCTTTTAGTGGAAGATGTTATGACTCAAAACGTTAAAACCATAGAGGGTTCTTCCACACTCGATGATGCTGCAACATTTATGCTCGAAAATCGTTTCAGTGGTATTCCAGTAGAAGTTGATGGCGCTCTCGAGGGAATTATTACTAAAACTGATTTAATGAACTTTGTTGTGGAACTTGAGGAGGTAAGTTGAATCCAGCCACAAATTAAATGTCCAAGATGTAATTCATCGATGCAAACATGTGTGGGAAAAACCAATTCCCATAAAACCTTTTTTTTTAAATGCACATCATGTAATCAGAGTTATGAAACTCCACTGCCGTCTTTTATCATAGAAGAACTTCCAAAATTGGTAGATGTTGAACCATACAAACTTAGAAGATCATTTGAAAATGGTAACATCAAGTTCTATAACAATCATGGGATTAAAGCTCTGCAATTTAGAAAATCAGTTGGAAATATTGAAGCTGGTTCTATGATATGTTTTGGAGACAAAATTGAAATAATAAGAGGTTTTCCAAAGATTAGAAGAACATTAATGCTTTATCCTTCTCTTAAAATACACTTCAAGGATGAAGTTGCAGTTGAAGAAAAAATGAATGGGTATAATGTTAGGATAGCTTTAATCAATAGTAAAATTATCGCCTTTACAAGAGGCGGATTCATTTGTCCGTATACTACTAAAAAAGCTCCTGAAATCATGGATATGTCTGCTTTTTTTATTGATCATCCAGAATTAGTTATCTGTGGAGAGATGGTGGGTTCAGAAAATCCATATGTTACCCATAGCTACAGGGAAATAGGAAAGTTAGGATTTAGGATATTCGATCTCAGGGAGAAGGGATCTAACAAAGCATTGTCTGTTAAAGATAAGATTAAACTCCTTGAATCATACAATCTTCCAAGAGTGAATTTTTTTGGACTTCTGAAAATAGATGAAGCTCCAGAGAGAATTTTAGAATTGATACACCAGCTTGGAAATGAAGATAGAGAAGGTGTAGTAATTAAGGATCCTGCAATGATAATAGAACCTATCAAATACACATCCTCCCAAGCTCACAATGGTGAATTGGAATATGCATTCACATATCCATTTGATTTTGGAAGGGCATTTTTCTTCAGTAGAGTAATACGTGAAGGATTCCAGGCTTATGAACTCAATGAAACCGAAGATGAGATCAGTAGTAGGGCCCATAAATTAGGAGAATCTATATTATTCCCAATGATAAATACCATAAAAGAAATTGCCAAAGATAATCATGCATCTGAAGATATATTGATCCATGCGGATGATTTAAAGGAAGCAGAGAATTTTGCACGACATCTTAGGGATCTTGGAGTTGTTGCCACAGTACATTCATTTAATGAAGGAAAAGCAATTATAAGAAGGGAACATCAATCTACAAGTGATAGAATTTCAAATTTTCTCAGGGGTGGGCTGTACTGACTAATAATACAGATAAAATAATTGCTAAAAAATGTGAAAAAATGGAAGAATTTGAAGAATATTGTAATCACAAGAATATTGATAATGAACGGTTACATAATCATCCCTGCAAGATAGGTTTCTTTGGTCCATCAGGAACCTTTACAGAGGAGGCTGCTTCAACAATAGGTGACAATCTTATCCCGTTTGATTCTATTCTTGAAGTGCTAGATGCTGTTGAAAAGGGTGAAATAGATATTGGTGTTGTACCTATTGAAAATTCAATTGAGGGCCCTGTAGGAGTTACACTGGATCTTCTTGTCCATGATTATGATTTAAAAATTAAACGTGAGATCATTATTCCTATCAGTCATAACTTACTTATTAATCCTGATGATGATATTGGGGATATAAAATTTGTTTATTCCCATATACAAGCTCTTTCACAGTGTAGAAAGTTTACAGAAAAATTGGGAGTAGTTGTTAACTCTACATCCAGTACCTCTTCTGCTGCAGAGATGGTGCATGGAAAGATGAAATCTGCTGCCATAGGAACTAAGAGAGCAGGAGAGATATATGGACTTAAGATTGCGGCTTCAAACATTCAAGACTACAAAAATAACGTTACTAGATTTGTTGTAATTGATAAGACGGACCATAAACCAACGGGAAACGATAAAACTTCCATAGTTTTTTCAATTATGGATGATAAACCTGGAAGACTTTACAAAATTTTGGAAGTATTTGCTGATAATAATATCAATTTAACAAAAATAGAGTCAAGACCTTCAAAGGAAAAACTAGGCAGTTATATCTTTTTTGTTGATTTTGAGGGTCATAGGACAGATAAAAAGATCGGGAACATTTTAAATAATATAAGATC
>PLTK01000243.1 GCA_003164415.1 Methanobacterium sp.
CAGATCTCATGCCCTTTGTGGGTAGGTTCCTAGGACCAGTTTTAGGACCAAGGAAGAAAATGCCAAAGCCAGTTCCAGCCTCAGCTAAACCTGAACCATTGATTGAGAGACTTAAAAATACAGCAAAAGTTAGAATTAAAGACCAACCAGTTATCCAAGCCATTGTCGGCACTCAAGATATGGATGATCAGCTCATTGCTGATAATATTGAAGCAGTGCTTGATATATTGGACAGGAAACTTGAGAAAGGTAGAAAACAAATAAAATCCATGTATGTTAAAACTACCATGGGTCCAGTAGCGAGGGTGATATAATGCCTCATGTTGCTGAATGGAAGAAAGAAGAAGTAGCTAGCCTCAAGGAATTAATTGCAAGCCACGAAGTAGTGGGTATGGCAAATCTTTTAGATATACCAGCTCCGCAGCTACAAAAAATGCGCAGAACACTCAAAGATAGTGCTGTTCTTAAAATGTCAAGGAAAACTTTTATGAGCCTTGCATTGAACAGCTCTGGTAAAGAGAATATAGAAGCGCTTGTGGGATACATGGAAGGTCAGCCTGCCATGATATTCACTAACATGAATCCATTTAAACTTTACAAGATCCTTGAAAGCAGTAAAACAGCGGCACCTGCAAAAGCTGGAAGTATAGCTCCGGAAGATATTGTTGTTCCAAAAGGGGATACAGCATTTAAGCCAGGCCCAATACTTGGTGAACTTCAGAAAATTGGTATCCCTGCAAAGATTGAAAAGGGTAAAATAGTTATAACCAGTGATAAAACAATTGTAGCTGCTGGAGAAAGCATTCCAAGGGATGTTGCAAGTATACTTACAAGACTTGAAATTTTCCCTCTTGAAGTAGGAATTGATCTTCGAGCTGCTTATGAAGATGAAACTGTTTATACATCGGATCTTTTAACAATTGATGATGAACAAACTATAGCTGATATACAGCAAGCATTCACTCGGGCACTGAACCTGTCGGTTAATGCGGTAATATTCAATGAATTATCTGTACCAGTATTACTCCAGAAAGCTGCTACATTGTCATTGAACCTTGCATTAAACGCAGAGATATTAACGTCAAAAACAACAGATTTATTGATCGCCAAGGCTTATGCACAGATGCTATCAGTAGCATCAGCATTGGAAGCCGTTGATGAAAATGCTATCGATGACGAACTTCGAGAAAAATTGAGTTCAACACTTGTTAATGCTGAAGCAACCGAAGATAACGAAGAAACAGAAGAAGAGAAAGAGGAAGAAGACGAAGAAGAGGAAGGAGATGCAGCAGCAGGACTCGGCGCTCTATTCGGCTGATTTAACATTTAATTTAATGAAATTGAGTAAAATTTAAACTTTGAGGTGATTATAATGGAGTACGTATACGCAGCAATGATATTGCACACAACCGGTCAGGAAATTAACGAAGAAAACGTGAAGAAAGTTTTAGAAGCAGCAGGCGCAGAAGTGGACGAAGCAAGAGTTAAAGCATTAATTGCAGCCCTAGAAGATGTTAACATCGAAGAAGCTATGGAAAAAACTGCAGTAGCCGCAGCAGCAGCACCAGCCGCAGCAGCAGCACCAGCCGCAGCTAAAGAAGAGGAAGAAGAGGAAGAGGACGAAGAAGAAAAAGAAGAAGAAGCAGCAGCCGGTCTCGGCGCACTCTTCGGATAATTTCTTTCCTTTTTAAAGATCAAATAAACATACAGAACCAATTTTGTGATGTATTTTTGATCTTCTTTAACTTATTTTAAATTGTTATTTTATTAATTTTAAATTTCATTACCTAATTTTATAATATTTCAACACTACCATATCCCACTAACAATTCTATTTTTGAACTAATTTAAAAACTATTTAAACAAGTTTTTATCCAAATAAGATCAACATAACATGGGATAGCTAGCTATTTTATTAATCCCCTTCAAAATAAAAATTTGGAAATTAAAATAAAACCCTTAATATTGATCTTAAAAACTTAATTTCATAAAACATCTAACCAAATAAATAAAAAAAATTTACGTTGATTATCATGTCTGACCAGTTAAAAGAACTAGGATTTACAAAGAAAACCTGTGTAACTTGTGGAAACGACTTTTGGTCCATAGGAGAAAGGGAAACTTGTGGAGATGCTCCATGCGATAAGTATGAATTTATTGGAAATCCAGCAACACCCCAAAAATATGATCTCTACGATATTCAGAAAGAATTCACTAACTTCTTCAAAGAAAGAGGACATACACCAATAAAACGATACCCAGTCCTTGCCAAGCGTTGGAGAGATGATGTTTTCCTTGTCGGCGCATCAATTTACGACTTTCAACCATGGGTCACTTCAGGATTAGTTGAACCTCCAGCAAATCCACTGGTAATTGCACAGCCTTCAATTAGACTTAATGATGTCGATAATGTTGGGCGTACAGGAAGACATATGACATGTTTTACAATGGGAGCGCATCACGCGTTCAATACAGTAGAAGATCAAGTCTACTGGAAGGATGAAACAGTGAAATATTGTCATGATTTTATAAAACATATAGGAATAAATCCAAGTGAAATAACTTACATCGAATCATGGTGGGAAGGCGGTGGAAATGCTGGCCCTTGTTATGAAATATGTGTAAGGGGAGTTGAACTTGCAACACTCGTATTCATACAATATAAAACAACACCAGAGGGATTAGAGGAGATCCCTCTAAAGGTAGTGGATACGGGTTACGGTCTTGAAAGGTTTGCTTGGATATCACAAGGAACGCCAACAGCATACGATGCTTCATTTGGACCTGTAATAAACCAACTTAAAAAATTGGCAGGTGTAGAACTTGACGAGAATATCCTAGCAGAGAATGCCCGTATTGCAGGTATGATGGACATAGAGGATATTGCTGATTTAAAAGAACTCAGACATAGGGTAGCTGAAAAACTTGGAATTTCATCGCAAGAATTAAAAAATGCAACAGAACCCATGGAAGCTGTGTACATCATAGCAGATCATACCCGTTGTTTATGTTTTATGCTAGCCGACGGAGTAATACCATCCAATGTTAAAGAAGGGTATCTTGCAAGACTAGTGCTGAGAAGAACTATAAGATTCATTAAAGACTTGGAACTCCATGAATCTCTTGGCGACATCATGAAAATACAATTAGATTTTCTATCGGTAACATATCCCGAAATCAAAGAACAACAAACACACATCTTGAATGTTATAAATCTCGAAGAGAAAAGGTATCAGAAAACCGTTTCAAAAGGGAGGAAACTTGTTAAAAAAAGCATTAAAGATTTGAAAAAAGAAAATAAAAATGAAATACCTGTAGAAATGCTTATTAAACTCTATGATTCCCATGGTATGCCTCCTGAAACCATTGAAGAGATAGCAAAAACGGAAAACTTCACAGCAGCAGTTCCAGACAACTTTTATACTAGAGTTGCTGAAGAACATACAGACGAAGCAGTAACCGCAAAAACAGAAATTGAATTAAACTTTCCAGATACTGATCTAATATTCTACGATAAATCACAGAAAACAGAATTTGAAGCCGGAATAATTGGATTCTACAAAAATAATGTTATTCTCGACAGAACGATATTTTATCCCGAAGGAGGAGGTCAACCATCGGATATTGGATTTATAGGGGTGAAGGGAAATAAAATAAATAAATTTCCTGTTTTGCACGCTGAAAAAGTTCAGGGTATTGTACTTCATCGCATGGATTCAAAGGATATTGAAAAATTAAAATCATTTAAAGGATCAAGAGTAACTGGAGAAATAGATCCCTATAGAAGAACAGCCCTTACACAAAATCACACCGCAACCCATTTGATTGTTGCAGCAGCCCGTAAAGTACTTGGCAATCATGTGTGGCAAGCTGGAGCTCAAAAAGGGGTTGAAAAATCAAGAATTGATCTATCTCACTATAGGCGAATAACTAACAAAGATCTCCAGGACATAGAACTTATTGCAAATAAATATGTTATGGGAAACTTTTCAGTCCATACTAAATGGATGAACAGAACCAATGCCGAGAAAAAATATGGTTTTAGACTTTATCAGGGAGGAATAGTTCCGGGTGCCAATATAAGAACTGTTAAAATAGATGATATAGATGTTCAAGCATGTGCTGGAACTCATGTTAAACTAACCGGCGATATTGGCATGATCAAAATATCGAGAACAGAAAGGATCCAAGATGGAGTTGAAAGACTCGAGTTCTCAGCTGGAGAAGCATCAATTAAGACAGTTCAAATTATTGACGACCAATTAAAAGAAAGCAGTAGCGTTTTTAAAGTCACAGCTGAACAACTACCAAAAACATGCAATAGATTCTTTAATGAATGGAAATCTTTCAAAAATGAAATTGAAAGGCTTAAAAATGAAATTGCAATGCTGAAGGTTGGTGAGTTAACAGATCATGCAACGAAAATTGGGAATATAATGGTATTATCCCAATTGGTGGAGGCCGACATGGATGAACTTGTGAAGATCGCAACCGACCTCACTGAAAATGAAAATTCCATTGACGTGGTTATAGTTGGAAACCAAAATGGCAATATAGTTGGAGCTTCCTCTAAGAAAGCTGTGGGTATGGGAGTAAAAGTAAATGGGATCATCAAAGATTCTGCAAAAATACTTGGTGGAGGGGGCGGAGGTAGACCCCACCTTGCCCAAGGTGCTGGTCCCAATTCCAATAAAATAGATGATGCATTGGAATTTGCATTGTCCCAAATTAAAGATATAATACCTAAATTAAAAAATTAATTAAAATTATTTAGTTAAATGATACTGGAGAGAATAAAAATGAATATCCGTTCTATAGAAGAGATTAATGAAAAGATCAAAGGAGGAAACGCAACAGTACTCACAGCAGAAGAAGTATCAACACTTGTTCGTGAATATAACCCCCCTACAGCTGAAGATGTCGATGTTGTTACCACCGGAACTTGCGGGATAATGTCCGGTACAGCTGCAGTACTTCATGTTCCCGTAGCAGAACCAGGAGCATTTAAAAAAGCTAAAAAAGTCTTTTTAAATGGTGTACCGGGATTTCCAGGTCCTTGTCCAAATGAATGGCTTGGATCAGTTGATATGATAGTATACGGAACATCACACAGCATCTATGATGATAATTATGGGGGAGGATTCTTATTCAAGGATCTTGTAGGTGGCCAGGAAATTGAAGTTGAAATGGAATCTATTGATGGAGATATAATAAAATCTAAAACCAATATTAGCGAAATTGGAACGGCACAAATGATTGGAACCAGGATGGCTTTCAAAAACTATAACTCATTTACCAATCCTTCAGAAGAAATTGTTTCTTCCATATTCCATGCCATCGATATGAATGGCCCTTTCAGTGGTATATCAATTTCCGGATGCGGTCAACTTAACCCATTACAAAATGATCCTTTAATGAAAACGATCCGTGCGGGTTCTAAAGTTTTATTAAACGGCAGTGAAGGTATTATAATAGGTCCAGGTACAAGAAGCAGCAGCGAAAAGCCAAATATGATGATAACCGCAGATATGAAAGAAATGGATGCCCATTATCTTGGAGGTTTCAAAACCGGCGCAGGTCCGGAGATATTTGACAGTGTTGCTGCCGCCATACCGATCTTAAATGAAAATATTTTAAAACAAACTTTCATACAAAATAATGATATTAAACTGCCAGTAGCAGATATTCGTGGACGACACAATATTTTAGGATTTACAAATTATGGAGAGGTATGGGAAGATTCAGATGAAAGACCCGTATACCATCCAGAAAATTGTTTGGAATGTGAAAATTGCATTGTACGCGAAAGATGCCCTACAAATGCTTATATAAACACTTTGAATACAAAAAGATGCTTTGGTTGTGGAATGTGCGCATACTCATGTCCAAATAATGCATTTACAATGAACTCGGGAAGAGTGGCATTCAACATGGAAGATAAATCCATTGATATGCCTATAATATGCCGCCAATCAGATATAAAAAGAGCCCGTGAACTTACTGCCAATCTTAAAAAAAGGATAGAAAATGGAAGTTTCGTTTTAAACAGCTGTTTGGATTAATTCACAATAGTTTTAAGATTGTTTTAATTTATTTTTTCTTTAAAAATAATTTTTTTTGATAAACTTATGGTTGTTTATACTTTAATATTTGAAAAAATAGGAATATGATGTAAAGCTCCTGAGAATAGTATGATACCGAAGACAAATCCAAATAGAAGAGCAACCACTAAAAATAGAATTATAGCCCAAAATGCTGAAGAGCCAGATCCTTCTGGTTGATATTTTTCATGTGTTTCATTGCTATGATACTGTTCGTATTCGTTATCATGTTTAACACGTTGATACTCCTCTTTTTGAACCGGTTGATCTTTTTTATTGTGGATAAATGAATTGTTTGGATTATCTTGATATTCACCCGCAATATATTTCTCTTTAAGTGATTTTGAATATGGTACCATAAGTTCCATCCCACAACTGG
>PLTK01000237.1 GCA_003164415.1 Methanobacterium sp.
GTTGTAATGGCTGTGATATTGAAGTAGTGGCACTTTTATCACCACGCTATGACCTTGAACAGTATGGTATTTATGTTCACAACAACCCAAGGGAGGCAGATATTATCATAGTTACAGGTGCTATGGCTGAACAATGGATGGATAAGCTGCAAAGAGTATATGCCAAAACACCCGAACCTAAGATAGTGATTGCTGTAGGTAACTGCCCACTCACAGGTGATGTTTTTAACCAAGAAGGAGGCAATGTACACGCACCAGTCTCCGACTTCATACCAGTGGATGCCGAAGTTTCAGGATGTCCACCACGTCCATCTGAGATATTAGAAGCATTATTAACCGTTGCACCAGGTGCAATAGCGGCAAGAGGGAGGCAAAAATTATGATACTTCCTATAGGACCTGTACATCCCGGTTTAAAGGAACCTTTACGTTTAAAACTTAAAACACGTGGAGAAAAAGTTTTAAGTGCAGAAATTGATTATGGTTATATTCACAGAGGTATTGAAAGGGTCATGGAGGGTAAAACTTGGCAGAAAGGAATTTTCCTTGCGGAAAGAGTCTGCGGTATTTGTTCATACATACACACCCAAACCTTTGCTGAGGTGTTTGAAAAAATTGCCGGTGAAACAGTCACACTCCGAGCACAATATCTGCGCGTGTTAACCAACGAACTCGACAGAATACAGAGTCATTTACTCGCCAATTCAACCTATTTTAAAGCAATGGAACATGAAACACTTTTCATGTACATGTTAGGTTTAAGAGAACCTGTTATGGATGCAATAGAACTTTTAACTGGTAACAGAGTCAACATGGGTTGGAATGTTGTTGGTGGGGTTAAAATGGATATCAAACAGACCCATATGGATTCTATACTGGAGATAATGGATAAATTAGAATCAGAATATGGAAGATACGTTGAGATGTTTGAATCAGGACCACTGGTGGGTTTAAGATCACACGATGTCGGTAAAATGACAAAAGATGAGGCATTAATGGCAAGGGCTGTTGGGCCAATTGGAAGAGCATCTGGACTTAAACATGATGTAAGGGAACAGCATCCCACCTACAGGGATCATATGGATTTTAAAGTTGTTTGGAGAAAGGAAGGAGACAATTTTGCCCGTACAATGAACAGGTTTGATGAGATATGGGAATCTATAAGCCTTATTAGACAGGTTATAAATAATCTACCACCAGGTGAGGTACGTAAGAAAATTGAAATTCCTGCGGGTGTTGCAGAATATAGGAATGAAGCACCAAGGGGTGAGGTAACATACTCCGTTGAAACGAATGGTAATCTCATAAAAAATATATCCATAAGAACCCCTAGTATAATGAACATCGATGCATGTGCCAAGTATATGCTTAACGATGTTGCAACTGTTTCAGATGCTGTTGCTACATATGCAACATCTGATCCATGTATAGCTTGTACAGAAAGGGTTATAATTTTAGATGAATCGGGTAGGCATCTGGATTTCCATGGTGTCCATAATATAAACTCCAAATTAAAAGGATGATGTAATATGTCTTCGGTGATATGGTATCTATACGAATTTGCAAGGAAGTCCTGGGCTGAAAATTTTGCAGCTGCCAAGAGTAACTCTGAAATAATGGATAAACCATCCAGATTCAGAGACTATCCTATAGTACATAAGGAATATTGTATAGCTTGTGGTGCGTGTACAGCAGCTTGTCCTGCCCCAATGGCGATTAAATTGGTTAGGGATGTGGACAGTGCAGATAAAAAGGGCATCACATATCCTGTGATTAATAACAGGGGATGTATAAGATGTGGATTCTGTGCCGAGGTCTGTCCAACAGATCCTAAAACATTAACATGCGGTGAAAACCATCTTATAAGAGAAAAATTTACAATACTCCCTGTGGATAAAAAATATGTTATTGACGATTATCTTTGCATACGCTGCAAAAAATGTATGAAAACCTGTCAAGTAGGCGATGCAATTGTTGAAGAGAATAATAAGATATTAATAGACCAGAAGAAATGTATATCATGTGGAGAATGTCTTAAAACATGTCCTGTTAAGGGCGCAATTAAAGGAATTCACATTGCCAATATAGATGAACAGAAAGAAATCATAAACTTGGTTGTTGACACATTAGAGGCTGAAATAGAAGCTCATGAAGAAGATGTTAAAAAAATTGGCGAAGGTGAAGTATTCAAACTGGATATGGATGCTGATGACCTAATTGAAAAGGCCCGTGGAATACTTCCTAACGAGGAATTGATCTACGACATCATCGAAAATATGACAGACAGACTAAAACTCCGTATAATAACATGGGACAAGAATAAATGTATAGACTGTGGATTGTGCGTTAAAGAATGTCCGTCCCATGCAATCCGTTTTACAGAAAATGGAGTAATAAGGGATCCTGATAAATGTTTAAAATGTAGTATATGTTATCAGACATGTCCATTTGGTGCTATAGGTTATTATATTGCAAGATTTTTATTTAAACCATCTGAAGATGGTGAAAACATCATACACATAACTCTAAAAACATCAGACCTACCTGTAAGGAGTTGATAATATTTCAACAACCAATAATAACGTTAAAAAGTATAGAAAACCTATCAGAGATGTTGAGGTTGATTATAATATAGATAACAGTAAATGTGAGGGGTGTGAAGAAAAACCCTGCCTTTTATCATGTCCAGTAAATGCAATACACAAGAACGACATGGACCAGATAGAAATAGATGATAAATGTGTTGGATGTGTATTATGTAGGAAGGCATGCCCATACGATGCAATTCAGATGGAAACAACTTTATCAGAACCTATACGAGAAAACGTTCCGAATATTAATAAGAAGTTATGTAGACAGTGCGGTTCATGTGTTCAAGCCTGTAAAACAGGTTCAATCCAGTTAATATCATCAGGTAATGAGGATGCACACAGTGAAATAAATGATGATACCTGTGTGCGTTGTGGATACTGTGCACGTGTATGTCCAACTGAAGCAATAAAATATGGTGAAATACTACCCAGATCAGTTGTTGGTGGTAAGGCCATTGTTGTTGACCAGAAAAATTGTATAGGATGCATGACATGTACAAGAGTCTGTCCATCAAGGGGCGCTATTAATGTTGGAGAAGTGAGTAAATTACCATTTATAAATCCATCGTACTGTGCCCGATGCGAAGAGTGTATGAATGTATGTCCTTCTGCAGCCATTAAATACTCGTCAAGGAAAAGGGCATTTAAAAATTTTAGTAAAATAAAAACCATGGAAATCGTATCGGAACTGATGGAGAAGGAAGCAGGTAAACTTTCAACAGAAACCGTTAGGATCAATGGTATCCTAGAACAAATTGCAACTGATGTGGGAATCAAACACACCGAAACATGGTTTAAAGAGGATGTAACAGATCTTATCAAGGATGGTATCAAGGATATTATTAGTTCAAAGCTAGAAATTGATGATATGGAAGAGATAATAGATACAACCACACCGAAACGTTACATCAATGTTATTGATGATAACTGTATAGGATGCGGTGAATGTATCAATGAATGTCCAGTTGACTGTATTGAATTGGAAATTCCTTCACCCATACATATAGACGATACATGCGTATTCTGCGGTAAATGTGTTGACATATGTCAATTCAAAGCAATAAATCTTGGAGAAGAATATTTCAAAGTCGAAAACAATAAAATATTCTTTGTAAGGGATTTACTTAGAGGTTCTAGAGAAGGGGAAATAGTTTATGATGTTGATGCATGTATGGCATGTGGAGTTTGTGTTAAGAAATGTCCTACAAATGCACTTAAACTTGAAAAGGATGAGATAATTGTTGATCAGGAAAAATGTGTTCACTGCGCAGAATGTGAAATGATATGTCCAGTTAATGCCATTAAATTAAGAACAGGGTCTTAATAGAATCAAGAAAGATAAGCATAAATATGTTCAATTATTATATTTATTTACGTTAATTTTTTTATATGAATGAGGAGGATTATAAAATTGGGAAAAAAATTCTTTGTTTCTGATTGTGAAGGGCCTATATCTATTAATGATAATGCCTTTGAGCTTTCAAACCATTTTATAGATGATGGTGATAAATTTTTCAAGATTGTTAGTAGATACGATGATGTGCTTGCAGATGTATTAAAAAGACAGGGTTACAATGCAGGGGGAACTTTAAAATTTATATTACCCTTTTTAAAAGCTTATGGTGCAACCAATCATAACATAATCGATTTCTCCACAAGTAATGTACATCTTATTCCCGGTGCAGTTGAAACACTGAAATTTATTAATTCTATAATGCCCTCATTTATTGTAAGTACAAGTTATTATCATTATATTAAGGCTGTGTGTAACAAAACAGGATTTCCAATTGAAAATACCTATTCAACTAAACTCGACATGGATTTTGTTGATATAGATACTGAAGAGTTGGATATTATCAAAGAATATAAATCAACTATAGTTAAAGATCCTGAATTTGAACTTTTAGATAGGATATTCTGGAAGGAATTGCCTAAACTTAAGATTGCAAGTATAATGGATACTGTTAAACCAATTGGTGGTGAGGGTAAAAAGGATGCGGTACTAGATATTATAAGCCAGTACCATCTAAAGGCGCAGGATCTTTTCTATATTGGTGACAGTATAACAGATGTAGCACCACTTAAATTTGCAAATGATAATGGTGGTATTGCTGTATCATTCAATGGAAATGAATATGCAATAGAAGAAGCAGAAATTGCAGTAATAGCTGACAATACCTTGATCACATCGATTATGGCAGATATATTCAATAGATATGGTACTGATAATGTATTTGAATTTGTAAAAGATTACACAAGCGATCCTGAATATGGGCTAAAATCGCGTTTTGTTAATCAAAAACTCGCAGATAAAATTTTATCCTCCAATCTTCCACATGTTGAGGTTATAACCTGTAACAATATCGACGATATAATTGAAAAAAGTTCTGAAATTCGTAAAAAGCTTCGAGGCAAATCTATAGGTGATTTGGGTTAAAAAATAAATTAAATTAGGGTATAATACAGATTATTTTGATAAAATGTGGAATTTGATCATCATGACAGGAAACAATGGAAATGTAGAATTAAAGGTGGAAGATACTTACTGCGAGGCATTTAAAGGAATATGCTGCAGAGTTATAGTAACAGCCGAAGATATTGAAACTGTTAAAAGAGCTGCATACGATGCTACTTCAACCCCTGGAACGGTAATTGGAAGGGTTGAAGGAGGTATTGAAGCGTGGTTGGATAAAACTGAGACACCAGATAAACGTTACGGTGCATTAATTCAGTTCTGGTACAACACCAACGATATTGATAAGTTTAATGTTGAATTATCATACAGGATAAGACAGGACATATTGGTCAAACCATTTACAAGTCTTTTTGATGCATCCATCCATCCCGTGGCACATATGGGTACCATGAAAAATGTAGGTCACTGCGGAGATGGTTATGAATGGGAAGAAGAGTTATATGGACGTAATATGATTATTGTTCCAATTGCAATACCTGACTTTAAAATTGAAAGGGAATTAGGATATATGGATGGTATTATGGGTGCTAACTTCTGGTACATGTGCACCAAAAAAGAAACAGTCACATCCGCTGGAAAAGCAGCTTTAGATGCTATACAAAAGATTNNAAGGCGTTATTACACCATTCGATATATGTTCTGCTGCCAGTAAACCTGAAACTAACTATCCATGGATAGGGCCAACAACCAACCACCCATACTGCCCATCACTTAAAGATCTATTAAATGAAGTCTCAAATGTACCTATTAACATTAAATACATACCAGAAATAGTAATAAACGGACTCAACAAAAAAGTTCTAAAAGAGGCTATGAAAACTGGTATCGAGGCTGTTATTGCCTTTGATGATGTTTTACATGTTTCAGCAGGTAATTATGATGGAAATCTTGGCGAGTACCGTATTGACCTTAGAGAGTTGTTCCTATGAAGATGGATGTAGTTGGATTTGGAGCTTTAAATCTGGATAAACTATTTCATGTAAATAGAGTAGCTCATGAAGATGAGGAATCATATATCACTGGTAAATCTGAATCCTGTGGAGGTTCTGCAGCCAACACAATAGTGGGACTAGCACGATTGGGCATAGAAACTGGTTTTATAGGTAAAGTAGCAACAGATCGTGAAGGAAGTTTACTCTACAACAATCTACAAAACGAGAACATTAATACTGGCGGTGTACTTGTCACAGATAATGGAAGAAGCGGTACTGTAAATGGATTTGTCGATAGTAATGGTCAAAGAGCATTATATGTTGATCCAGGTGTTAATGATGATATAAATATAGATGAGGTTGAACTCGATTACATTAACTCTGCTAAAGTGTTACATATCACCTCATTTGTTGGAAAGTCCGACGAGAAATCAATTGAAACACAGAAATTAGTTCTTAATGAAATATCCACCAAAGTCTCTGTAAGTTTTGATCCAGGTCGCCTTTATACTGAAAGGGGTTTGGATTTTCTCGAAAATTTTTTGATAAGAACAGATATCCTACTTATTAACCAGTCCGAATTGAAATTACTGACAACAGGAAATATAGAAGATTCCAGAATCTCTCCTGAAAAGTATGAAACCCAAGAAATTGCAGAAAAAGTACAATTAGAATACGGTATAGATATGGTTGTTGTTAAGATGGGGAATAATGGATCCTATGTAACGCATAATGGTAAAAGTCACATGGCAAATGCCTTCGATGTGCCATGTGTAGATACGACCGGAGCTGGAGATGCTTTTAATGCAGGATTTCTCCATGGCTATATCAATGGTGAAAACATTAAAAAAATGGCATTAAAGGGTAATTATATTGCGTCATGCTGTATAACAGAACACGGCACAACAAATGGCCTTCCAGACCTAACAAAACTTGAGGATATTATCAACAATCAATAAAATTATATCTTAAGGAATTATATATTAATAAAAAAATATTACTATCTTCCATTGCTTGATTATGTTGTTCAATGGACAGTTTACATCAATCATGAAAAATATTAATGATTAAACTTTCAATATGAGTGTCTAGGAGATTTATATAAAATAAATAATTAATTATACAACAAATTCGTAAAGGTAAATAATAGTACAAACGTAATTATATTTAGATTTATAAGTTAAAATTTTATTAATTATATTAAAGGTGTGAGTATGGATATAACATTTAAAAAGAAGAAAGATGATCTGGTCTGTGATGTTGTTGCCAAATCAACAGATTTTGAGCATGGAATAGAAGAATTTAAAGCTGAAATAGAAAATTGTTCCCATGATCAGAAGTTCATTACTGTATCACCTGAATGTGTTAGATGCAACCTATGTGCAGAAGAATGTCCAGTAAATGCAATAGAAGATGCTAAATTAACAAAACCCGCAAAAATAAAAGATAACTGTGTTAAATGCGAAATATGTGCCCAAACATGTCCTGTTAATTCAATTAAGGTAATTGAAAGCACATCTGATTTAGATGAGGATGTAACCTACAATTTAAAATCAATAAAGGTGCCCCACAGAACATTGAGAATGGAAAAGATCGATGTTAATCCGGATAAATGTACCTCCTGCGGCAATTGTACCAAGTTTTGTCCAACTAAAGCCATAACTATGAAAGAGGGGGAAAAAGCAGTAATTGATAAGGATATCTGTATTGGATGTGGTTCATGTGCAAATGTTTGTGGAGAAGATGCAATAACAATTAAAAGAAAATTAGGAAATGTTATTGACAGTCAAAAGCTTCATGTAGATGAGGATATCTGTGTTTATTGTGGTGTTTGTGAGGAAAACTGTACAATGGATGCCATAAAACTTAAAGATAATAAACTTATTTTTTCGGAAGATAAATGTATAAAATGTGAAGTATGTTCCAAAAAATGCCCCGTGGGTGCATTAAAGCTTGAGAGGTTATCTAATGAACGTTAAAGAAATAATGGATACGGAATTTATAGCTGTAAGCGCAAATATGACAATTATAGAAGCATCCATTAAGATGGAAGCCCATAAAAGGTTTACAACTCCTGTATTGGATAATCGTAAACGTTTAATAGGTTGGATCACATCATTAGATGTTACACGCGGTTTCAGAGAGAATCATAAGATAGTATCAGATATCATGCACTCAAAAAATGATATTGTACANNGAACCTTTGATATCGTTGAAACACTTTCTAAACTCTATGAGATAAAGGTATACAAGATATTTGAGGCCGTTGTAAACGAACTTAAGGGTGTGACATGGGAGGAGCTCATGGAAGCCTCTGCAATCATTACCAAACGAGAAACAGGTAAACCAGTAACAGCTAAAGAATATGAACAGAGAATAAAAAATTCAACATTTGGAGAAGCAATATGGGCCACTGGTGGTCTTGAAAAGTTCTTTGTTGGTTTTATTGCTATAGGAGAACTTGTAATAGCTAGAAAGGTTGCGAAAGCTAGGAAATAAATATTTTCATTTAGAACTATTTATTTCTATATTTTATATCCTCTCTTTTAAATGGCCTTAATACTTATAATCATTTGAAATTTGATCGCAACATATTTATATGAGATCTTTATAACAATTGTTATATATCTGTTCTAAAAAAATAATTTGTTATTCATAAATATTTGAATAAAAACGACAAATTTGATTTGATTTACATTTAAAAAAGATTCTTTTTTTAAATATTCATTACGGGACAAAATAAATAATTATTGGAGGG
>PLTK01000123.1 GCA_003164415.1 Methanobacterium sp.
CAAATTGTCTAACACAAAGAAGATTCTTTTCAGCGGTAATATATCTGAACAAGATATTTTAATCAACAACAGCTCATTTAGCGATGTGAAATCGGATATTAAAAATGAGATTAATGATACATTATATGGCTATTAAATCAGATATTAGGTTTTATTATTCAAAGATATAAGTAATCAGAATTTATAAACGGTTATTGTTTCTAGGATTAATTTATTTTTATCCAATTTCTATTTATCTAATTACTGTAAGTTTCTTCTTTAAACTTTATGATAAATTTGGTTCCATTGGATGTTTCAATAGTAATTTCACCATCAATTTGTTCGGTTAAACTATTTACAATTTTTAAACCTAATGAATCACTATTTTGGATGTTGTAATCTTGTGGGAATCCAACACCATTATCAGAAATTATCATAGTATAATCTCCATTATCTAAATTAAATTTTATATCAATTTTACCTTGTTTATTATTTGGAAATGCATGTTTCATAGAATTTGACACTAATTCATTAACAATAAGTCCAAGGGGTATTGCAGTATTTATATCGAGCATTATGTCGTTAATATCCATATTTAATTTTATTTTATTGGGATCTGTAACATAAACACTGAAAAGTTCATTGGTTAATTTATTAATGTAGCTTCCAAAGTTTATGCGTTTGAGGTCACTTGATTGATACAATAATTCATGTATCAGGGCCATTGATCTGGCACGATTCTGACTGTCTTTAAAAATACTTTTAGATGCTTCATCTTTAATATATCTTGATTGGAGATTTAAAAGACTCGAAATAACCATTAAATTATTTTTAACCCTGTGATGGATTTCTTTCAGAAGCATGTCTTTGACTTGAAGCGACCTTTTGATTTGGTTCTGTGCTTTCTTTTGAGCTGTTATATCCATTGTCATACCTGAAATAGTTTCACCATTCAAAGTGGCGCTTGCCATGATATTGAGGACAGAACCGTTCTTTTTTACCATTTCAACTTCATGTTCTTCTAATTTTCCATCTTCATTCAATTTATTAAGGATAATATCCCTATCATCAAGATTTTTATAGAGTGATGAAATATTAAAATTTTTGATATCTTCCTTTGAATCATATCCAAACATTTTAATGATTGAATCATTGACGAATAAGATATTGCCGTTTTGATCTGCTTTATATATTCCTATAAGTGCATTATCAACAAGATCTCTATATTCTTTTTCAGATGTCTGCAACGATTTTTCTGCTTGTTTTATTGGATTAATATCCTGGAATATAATTATCCATCCTAATAATTGATAATTTTGTTTATGTAGTGGAGTTATTTGCAGATAAAGCCACATATCTTTGGGTTTATTAATTTTTATTTCTGTTTTTATTGTTGATTCTGTTTTAATGAGGGGGAATATTTGGTTAAGTTGTTGTAAATTTTCTTCAAAGTTGGTTCCTATCAATTTATTATCAATTTTTAAAATTTTTTCTGCAGCTAGATTAATCTCAACTATTCTTTTTAATGAATCTATTACAATTGCACCGTTACCCATCTTCTTAAAAAGGTTATTATAGGCTACAGGGAGAATTTCAAGCATTTTAAACCTGAAAATACTTAATGCAACTAAGATTCCTGTTAAAGTGAATGCAAATGGTGTTAAATCAAGCCCTTGAACTGGACTCAGCTGGGTTATGTAGATTATATTTACTGCAAAGGGAATTAAAGCAGCAATAACTATCAAAAATACTTGTTTTTGGTATAGTTTTGGGCTCTGAATTAAACATATGATCAAAAGTAAAAGTCCTAGGGACATTAGAATGTATGAATATGCCACATTTACATAAAATCCTAAACCATGGCCGTATATTATAATAGAACCGGCTTGACTCGTGCTTGCTGTGATGGTTGGCCATATGAGTCCGTGCCATCCGTTAGTTAAAACAAGAATTAGTATTATTATGGGCACTATCATTAACAGGCCTATAAATGTATCTTTCAACCATTTTCCATAATCTGTATAACTTAGTGTAAACAGGATCCACAGAGGTCCGACAAATACTATTCCAAGATAACTTATTTGCGACCAGAAAATCTTGGTTGAAAAACTCGTTGATGTCATTTCAATGGCACCGGTAAGAGCCCAGATTGAAACTGCAAGCATTAAAAATGAGAAATAATAGGCATCGGGATTGGATCGTTTATTCCAGCTGTAATATGCCAAATATAATGTAATAATTGATGATATTAATAGTAATATGGCATATACAATGTAGGTTCCGGTCATGTAAATCTCCTAGATTAAAATATATAATTTAATGTTTTTGATATTATGATTCTATTATTTGTGATTGTTGCAGGTCTTATATTAATATTAATTTAGAATTAGTTCTTTACTGTTAAATGTTATTTGATTTTATATCATATATGTTTTCAATCTTTAAATTTCTATATTTTAGATATCCATACACCTACAATGATTAAATATGAAATGATTCGCTTATAACTGTTTTTATTTAGATATAATTGGTGGATACAATCTATTTATATTTTATGATATTATCTATTTTTTTACTCTATTCAAACTATAGAAAAATATATACATCATGCTGTACTAAGTTGTATTAAGGTGCAATAAGATGATAGATATTTATGAAAACAATTTTTCATTCACAATGGATCTTAGATATGAGAATGATAAAATCTGGGCTACTATATCTGTTACTCCTTCAAAAAAACCTGGTAGTAGGGATATTTTGTTAATTGATGACAATAACGAAAATATTTCATTCAGAAGTATAACCGAATTAATGAATTTTCTACAAAAAAAGAAGGTTCCATACAATGATAGGAAGGATGCGTTAGATTTTATAGCCAATAGTTTGATAATTCTAGAAAAAAATCAACTCTAATTCGAAAATGATCTGGGGAGGGATGTAAATATCAACTAGAATAATAGACGGGAAATTCAATGAAAAAAACTATTTAGGAGATGTACTATTTCAGAACAAATCGGTACATCAAACTTTTCCTGAAATGCAAACACTTGAAAATATTGGCGACTTTAAAAATATTATTAGAAATATGATTGGATCAACAGAAAATAATGATCTAAATAATGCTTTAAAGATTATTAATACTCTAATTTCGCATGATAAAAAAGAAGTTGTGGCATCCAGTTTAGGGAATTTATACGTTCTTATTCAGGATAGATCTATTCGTGAGCTCATTGTTAATGAGTTAAATGAAATGAAATATGATGAAAAACTTTCTGTTAGAGAATCAGCAGAGGAATCATTGGATGTAATAACTTGTGAGCTTAACAAATATGAAATATTAGATTATGGATATGAAATATTGGACAATATTGTCTCTAAACTAGAAAATTACACCAATATAAAGGCTTATCTCCCAATTAAACATCGTCCTTTATTTCAAATTAATTCCATGATCAAATCAAAAATTATCAATTCAAGATTTACTGTATCATGGGATAATATGCTGTACAATTTATTGAAGCTAATGTTAGTTATCGACAATGATTTGGATGTTTTCCAGATGAATAAAGTTGAAGTGGATGATTACTATGAAAACGATTTGGACAAAACTTTTAATATACCTTATAAAGAATTATCCCAAATTGAAGTTCCCAAAGATAATCACCTAGATAAACTTGCCACAGTTTTTGCTGTAACTTACAGGGAAAATGGAAGTATATCTCATTTAACCGGGCTTTTAAACGAGGAAAATCATGAAATAAGGCATATGGCTATTACAGGTTTGTTCCATGCCCTAAATGGATTATCACATTTTCAACCAAATTCCCCAGATGAAAATTTAATAAATAAGGTTTTTACAAAAATAAATCCCACACTATACGAAACTGGAATTGAAACAGGATGTGCATCTAAATAACTCTAATATTTATTTATGGAGTTCTATTTTTTTTATTTTAATTAATCTAATAACATTCACATTCTTTTGTTATATGATTGAGATATATTTGGGTTTTGATTCAGTATAATATATTTTCAGGATCTATTTATGAATTTATATATAATAACAATAATAAATATGAGATTTTACCAAATATTCACATCGATTTCATGTTTATAGGTAAATAATCCTTTTATTAATCTCTATAAAAAAATAATCAATAAAACAATTTTTTTGATAAAGATATTGTAGAAATATTAATNNAAAATGTGTACAGATATGAGCTTCTATTGATTTAAAAACATTGAGGTGAGATTATGGAAAACGAAATGAATCCAAATTTAAAATCAAATAAAATTAAAGAAGAAGAAAAGAAAGTTGGAAACACAGAGAATTCATCAGATAGTTCTATAAATGACATTATAAGTACAATAAAAGATAAACAAGAAGAATTCACCCAAATGTTGTCTGATTATACAAGTTCAAATAAAAAAACACTGATTGATGTTATAGAAACAGATGATTCTGTTATTATCAAAGCAGATCTCCCAAGATTAAAAAAAGAAGATGTTGAGATTGCGATAAGCGAAGACACAGTTGATATATGTGCAGAATTCAAAGAAGAGATTTTTGATGAAAACATGGAATATTTCCAGAGGGAAAGGAGCTATGGTAAAATCAGAAGATCTGTAAAACTCCCATCTAAAGTATTGATTAAAGAAGCTGAAGGAACATTTAAAGACTCTGTATTAACCATAAAACTTCCGAAATTACTGAAAAAAACATTAAAACTTAAAATAGATTAAATAAATTTACTTCTAATTTTTTTTATTATTTTCTTTAATCTACTCTTCTTACATTAAACTTTCTAAAGTTGTTTAATATTTTTAGGTATATCCCCAATTTAAACTGTTTTTATTTCGTGGGATATGCCAAAATTTTATATTTAATACAATTAAAATACATGAAACAACAATTTTAACCCAATAAATGTGACTACTAAAAAATATATTGATGTAATTATCACCATAAAATAGCCAAATAGAATTAAATAACCATCACATTCGAGTATTCCTGCAGATAGGAAGAATATACCAAATGCGGGTAATGTATCTGTAAGTGGTATGGGTAAAGGTGTAATGAATAGAATTGAACATATAACCAGGAAAATGTTATTAAACATTCTAGTGGATTTTTTATTTGTCATCACCAATAAACGGGGTTTCATATATTTCTCAAGAAAGTTTAACATCCTGAAACATGCATCTAATATTTTAATCAATGTTTTATAGGACATTTCACGCTTCAATAAAAATTCAGGTACCAAATAATATCTATCTAGGATTATACTAAAACTGGTAAGTAGTATGATTGTCCCTATCACAATCCCTGTACCTGGAATGGATAGCGGTATTAAAAATGGTGCTGCAAGAATCATACACGTGATAAGTCTTCCACGGTCACCTAAGAGATTCAAAAAGGCCCTCATTGTCATTCCATTGTTAGGAATTTTTTTTGAAATCTTGCAGATCGTATATGAAAAACCCTTTTCACATTCAAATGTCTTAACCACTATTATAAACCTCAAATTCTATGATTCTAAACTATTGTATCAAAGTAAAATATATTAAAGATTAAAATAATAAAGAAACTCAGATATTAGTTAATATCCAAATATTATCATTATATATGTAATTATTCAGATATTAATTTGT
>PLTK01000124.1:0-741 GCA_003164415.1 Methanobacterium sp.
ATTATTTCATATTGTTATTGATCTGTTACAATATCCATATTTTTTCCGAATCATCGGACAAAACGAAAGATATCTCTAAAAGAATTAATTAAAAGTCTTTATGATTATTTTCATTAAGTTTTAATAAATATAGATTAGCTAATTTTATCAAACTTGAATTCTATTTAAAACTGCTTCTTAAACATATTGTAATTAGTTAAGTTATTTTTAATTCAAAAATATATATAAGGTTAAACTATCTCTAAAAGTGAGGAAAAAAGGTGCTAAGTTATCTTCTACGAAGATTTATTAATATTTAGGTTAATAATAAAAAATATGAATAATTTCCACTTTTATATGCTTATAAATTAGTTCTATATTTTAAATATTCAAAATGTTTTCTTGTGAAGATGGTATTTAATCATATTAATTAGTTAAATATCACCTTAATATTATATGTTAAACTAAATATTTAAATTTCCGTTGACAGTAATAACCAGTGTACGTCAATAAAAATTTGTAGTGGTTAAAAAATGATTCTTTATTATTCCCTAGTATTTGGATAAAATTATTAATTCAAATTTACATAATATATTAATAATTTAGTGAATTTTTGATTGATTAATATGGGGTGATACATTGGATTTTGATGATTGTATAAAATTTGCTAACACAACACCTGTATGTTATTTAGCAACTGTTGAAGGGGATCAACCACGTGTTAGAGCATTAGGTTTCTGGTTTGCAGATAAAAAAGGATTT
>PLTK01000124.1:746-3665 GCA_003164415.1 Methanobacterium sp.
TAAAACAGAAGGTTTTAGAAGATAGACCATTTCTTAAAGAATTTGGAATGACATTTGACCATCCAGATCTGGTAATTTTCAGGATAGCTAAGGGTGAAGCTTATTTCTGGACAATGGAAACTAATTTTGAGCCTAAAAAGATGATCAAATTCGGTGGATAGTGTAATTTAATATATTTTTTTTCTTTTTCTTTCTTATACTGTAATACTCAATAACACCATTATACATGATGTAGTGGTGAAAATTTATCTTAAATGTGTGATTTTTTTATCTATGTGAAAATGATATTTCTATACTTAAAAATAATGATTAAACTATCTCAGTTTCTTCTTTAGGGGATAAATTTATATAACTGTATTACAATTATCAGTATGTGATATGCATATTTGATACAGGGGCATGGTTGGGGTGTATGAAAAATCATTAAAATCTAAAATTTTAATAGTAGAAGACTACAGTATAGTTGCTAGAGATATTAAAGAAAGATTAGAACATATGGATTATAATGTACTTGATATTGTAAGTAATGGGGAAGATGCCATTAAAAAATCCAATGAAACGAAACCCGATGTGGTTTTAATGGATATTGTATTAAAGGGAGATTTAGATGGAATAGAAACAGCTCAAAAAATACAAGCACGTGACAATATACCCATCATATATGTATCGGCATATTACGACAATAAAACATTAAAAAGAGCAGCAACAACTTTACCTTCGGGNNTTATTAAACCATATTTTAAGATATTTTGGATCTATAAATTATTCAATAATAAATCTTAAGAAAATCATTTCATATCTATTTTTATTCAAATATAATCATCAATTTTAAAGTCCAGTATTGATATTATTTTCAATTTAGAATCAGATAAATATGGGAGCATTGTGTATTCCCCATATTCTTAGGGCTGAACTAATCTCTGGCGAAATTGGACTTATTAGAAAATTTATATTATGCTCCAATTACTTTAATTACTAATTACAAATTTATATTTAAAATCTTTTTTTTGAAGTACCTGCTACAATAAAATATTAATAATTTAGTAAATCCCTCATCCGGACAGGATTTTTAGAAAAAGTAGGATTAATATCTTTATTAACTTATTAATTAGAATTATAGGAGTTATATAGAATTTAATGATTTAATTTTAAATAGGGGGTTGAGGGCAGGACAATTAACTTTCAATAACATACTTTGGGGGGTTTATTAATGAAGGTGTTTGTAAAAAAACGTAAGTCCTGCCCTCATCATTCATGAGTAAGAGGTTATATTTGAAGTTGATTATTACTATTTTAAGAATTTAAGGTTCTATTTATTATCCTTTTTTTTATTGTTTATTAGCGGTCGTGTAATAAGAAAAAAAAATTGATAATCCAACATAACACAATGGATTTCTCTAATCAGCAGTTTATGTGTAGCTGGTCATTGAAATTTGTTTTGGTAACCTATTGTAGGTTGCATAATANNGATGGGGCCTTTTTATACTTACTGATATAGTCATTAACTCTTTTAGCAGTATTTAAATACTCAGTCTCAGTTATAATTCCGGTTTTATAAGTGTTTGTTGTTGCTGATGGATTTGTAACTGATTTGATGGTTATTGAAGATGTTGCTCCACTGTGAATATTTAGAAGGTCTGATGTTTGAAGTTGTAAAAATTGTGATGTTGATATATGTTTATTTGAAATTGATACGTAGCTCGGTAATTTATGATATTTTTCAAGGTATGTCTTGATAGTTTTAGATACCGAATTTATTTGACTCATTGTAACACTATTTGCTGGAATTGACTGTAAATTAGCGGCCCATATTATCATCTTAGCTAATAATAATGGATTTTGAGGTGTTAATTCTGGATGAACTCCCGATAGAACAGATCTTCCTTTACCAAAGGTGTCTCCCACTATGGCCCCGTATTTCTGGTAACCATTGGAGTTATCTGTGTAAGTTGCAAATGTTATGATACTGTCGCCATATTGATACATTGCAGGGCCATTGTAGTAGGCAAGAGTAATTGTGCCACTGGTAGATAATAATTGACTTCCTAAACTGGTCATGGTAACTCTCAGATTACCAGTATCTGAAACAGCTTTACAACGTACGTTAGGTGCAACACCCCAGCCATTATATAATCCATTTACATAACTGGAGCCGGCATAAGCACCTGCACAGATTCCAAGATAACCATGACCGCTTGAAACAAAATTTCGAATAATTGAAGAGCTGACACGGTTTAAATAGACTTCTCCACTGGTCCCTCCNNAGTGTTTGCTGTGTTTAATGAAGATATTATCCCATTCACATAGGTTGTACCAGCGCCATTTCCATTATAAATTAATACTCTTATGGTTTTTGTTGATGCTGTGGAAGTAGATGCTTTTATGGTGGTTTGAAGCGTCAGGGGAGTGGTGTTTATTGTGCTGCTTGTGGATGATGATTGATGTGTCGTATTATTGGAAATTTGTGCAGCTGATACACTGTTAAAAGTTAATATGAGAGTTAAACCAATTAAAAAGAGTAGTGTTATCAATAACTTTTGTTTAATTTTATAGAACCCCTAAAACTTTTTGATAAGAATATTTAATCTCTAATTAATTTTCTAATAAAAAAATATGTATATTTAACAATAAAAGAGTTGCCCCATAATTTTAGGAGTTAAGATGCATCGTATAGATATTATCCAGATTAAAAATTGATAAAGAAAATTGTATTATGTTTGGATTCATTCCTTTAAGATTAATATCAAAATTTTATGAATAAAGCATTATATATCACCTATTTAAAAAGTTGGGATATGGTAGATATATTTTAACAGCATAAATGAATTTTTTTGTTCTAATCCTGTACTATAATAATTTTCTGAATTATTAATACGATTTTATCGTTAAACTCCGATCTTCTACTTATTAACTGTAAAA
>PLTK01000060.1 GCA_003164415.1 Methanobacterium sp.
GGTCAAGAGCAACAGATTCTAGGTTCAATGTTTTTCCAAGGTTTGCTGAAGCAACTATATTTTGGATTTTAATTTCAAATTCATGGGGAATTTCAGCATCAAGTGCTCTCATCTTGTCTACAGCTATGTGTATTGCCTTTTTTGAGTCTTCTATAGACTTAGCACCTGTACACACCAGTTTGCCGGACCCAAATATGAGTGCTGCTGTTTTTGGTTCTTTTAATTTAAAAACCAATCCTGGGAATTGTTCTGAGTTGTATTCAACTCCTTCCAGGGCAGGAGCAACTTGGGGAAGGTCTAGCGACTTTCCAAGCGCGGCAGATGCCACGATGTTTTCAACTTTAATTTCTACAGTCGTCATTAAATTTCCTCCAGATGTATTTAATTTATAATCAGAATTTAAGTTTAATATTCTATAAATTGTTAATTACTAATTCAACTTATATAAAGGTGCTTTTTTTACCACCATTTTATATACTTATATATAGTTTTCAACACTTTTAAATCAAATTTTTATTAATCAAAAATGATTTTTTTTATTAGATGCGTGTATTCAGTGATCTAACAATAAACTATATGGAATCGGGTGAAATGCATTATTATTAATGGGAATTTTTGGAATTAAATTGTTGAAGTATGTTTTTAGTAGTTTAAGTATAAAACTGTCTTTTATATACTAAGATTATGAATTTTATATAATTTAAATGCAGATAAGATAATAGTATGATTAATATAATTTATATAAATTTATATAGATTAGTTTCTATGATGGAGTAACTCCACACTTAATAGATTTAAGGTTAACGGGGGAAATCTTATGTTGGGCCCTAAAAAGTATCGTAAGCAGTTATTGGAATTAGGCATTGAAGGTATGGAAGTAGATGTTTCTACTATTGATATTGCTATGGATACATTAAACCAGATGAATGAAATGGAGAATATATTAATAAAAATACGGTATAATGTACGTGCAGATATCCGAAGAATCAGACTAGAATATGTAACAAAGCTGAAGGAAGTTGATCAGTCGGCCAATGTTAAAAAAGGTCTTTTTTCCAAAAAACCATCGATATCTAAAATAACAGAACAAAAGAAAAAACTTACCCGTGAAAGAAATCTCACAATTGCTACATACGATGTAGTTGAAAATACTTTAGATGACTACCTGGATCAAATAGAAAAATCGAGATACTATATTAAAAATTCTATACAACGAAGAGTAGGGTAATTTTTACAATAATTTTTTTTATAATGAAATTTCACTGTCGGCATGATAAGATAGTACATTTACAGAATTCATGGGAGATGTTTATTTGATAGAAGTTGAAGTCAAGGCAATTGTAAAGGATTTTGAGGAAGTTAGAAAAAAATTAACCCAAATAGGTGCAGTTAAGATAAAAACAGAATATCAAAGTGATGTTTACTATAATGCACCACATAAAGACTTTGGTGAAACTGATGAAGCATTAAGAATACGTGAAATACCAGAAAATGGTAAAACACGTGTTATACTCACATATAAAGGGGCTAAATTAGATAATATATCTAAAACACGCAAGGAAATAGAGGTTGATGTTTCGGATGCAGAGAACACTTCTCTCATCCTTGAAAATCTGAATTTTCGAAGGGCTGCAAGTGTAAAAAAGAACAGGGATATTTACCATATTAAAGAGTTTATTATAACTCTCGACACAGTACAAGACGTTGGAACCTATGTTGAAATAGAAACCGAAGCCAATGAAGATGAGGATACAAGTGAATCAATCAAGAAAATATATGACATATACAAACAGCTGGGTATAGAAGAAGGATTCGAAAGAAGATCCTACCTTGAACTCATAGGAATAGATTAAAAACTCATTTTCATTCTATAATCTCCAATAAACTATCATAAGAACAGATTCCCCATATATGGGGTTTAAACATTTATTTTTTTATTAAAAATAAATATAATAAATATTTGAACTAATTACTCCAAAAATTAATTTTCAAAAATTTAAATAATAGATTAAATGGAAAAGTAAATATATATAAATGTATCTGATCTTATTAGATTCATTGATATAAATATGTAAAGGATTAATAGATAAAAAGTAATCACTCAATTAAGGGAAAGAAAATATTAATTACATTAAATTCATTTGAATCGAAATTGTAATATTTTCTTAGAATTTAGAGGATATATATTATTTTAAATGAAAAAAAATAAGGTGGGAATCTGTTGAAATACTTTGTAAGCCCCTTTAATGAAAAAGCAAATTTAAAGTTTCCAGAGAAGATAACAGTATATGATACAACACTCAGGGATGGTGAACAAACCCCGGGTGTATGTTTAAGGACTCCAGAAAAACTGCAAATTGCTAAAAAGCTTGATGAACTTGGAATCCATC
Organism: Methanobacterium sp.; assembly: GCA_003164415.1. Lineage (GTDB taxonomy): Archaea > Methanobacteriota > Methanobacteria > Methanobacteriales > Methanobacteriaceae > Methanobacterium_B. The sequence continues at coordinate 2,391 of PLTK01000060.1, forward strand.
AGATTGAAGCAGGATTTCCAGTTGTATCCAATGAAGAGAAGAGATCTGTTAAGGCCATTGTCAAGGAAGATTTAGATGCACAAATTCTAGTATTGTCCCGTACTAAAAAATCAGATATAGACACAGCCATAGACTGTGATGTTGATGGAATAATAACATTTATGGGAACATCAGACCTCCATCTCAAACATAAAATAAAGATGACCCGTGAGGAAATCCTAAACGTGTGCATGAGCTCAATTGAACATGCAAAGGACCATGGACTATTTGTTGCATTCTCTGCTGAAGATGCCACAAGAACCGATCTTGACTTCTTAAAACAATTATATAAAAAAGCAGACAACTACGGTGTTGACAGGGTGCACATAGCAGATACTGTGGGAGCTATTAGTCCTTATGGGATGGAATATCTTGTAAAAGAAATCCGACCGATTGTCAATGCAGAAATAGCACTTCATTGTCATAATGATTTTGGAATGGCACTTTCAAATTCAATAGCAGGATTGCTTGCAGGTGCAAATGCAGTATCAACAACAGTTAATGGAATAGGTGAAAGGGCTGGTAACTGTTCCCTCGAAGAACTGATAATGTCGTTAAAAATTATCTATGGTATTGATCTGGACTTTGATATAAGTAAATTCTATGAAATATCCAAACTTGTTGAATCACTGACACACATGAAAATACCGGACAACAAACCAATAGTGGGTAAAAACATATTCAGACACGAATCTGGAATACATGTAGACGCAGTTATTGAAGAACCATTAACCTATGAACCATTTTTACCAGAAATGGTAGGGCAACAAAGAAGAATAGTCCTTGGAAAACATTCAGGATGCCGTGCTGTTAGAGCAAAGCTCAATGAATGTGGAATAGATGTTACAAAGGATGAACTATGTAAGATTGTTGAGCAAGTTAAAAGCAAGAGAGAAGAGGGCAAATATATAAACGACAAACTTTTCAACGACATTGTCAGATCGGTCAGAGGACCATTCGAACTTTAAAGAAATAAAAATCACATCAAAGAACATATTATATACTATAGAGAAATTTTAATCAGAGCATATCAAAAATAAGATAAAGCATAAAAATATAAACTAATCCAAAATATTCTTAACTATAAAAATGGTTTAAAAAAA
>PLTK01000196.1 GCA_003164415.1 Methanobacterium sp.
AATGGTAGAAACCTATCATGGAATTCTATTGAAATTGCAAAGATAATTACAGAGTTCTGTCCAAAAGACTTTTTAATATTGACATATGCTCTGATGCAAGAAAAAGCAAGGATTGTAGTCAAAACTTGTTCAAACAGCAAATATAAAGGAAAAATAAAAGAATCTTGTATTGGTTGTGGGCTTTGTGCAGATATCTGTCTCATGAAAGCCATTGTGTTGAATGATCTCAAGGCACAAATAGATTCAAATTGGTGCTGTGGGTGTCTTATATGTGGTGAATCTTGTCCCACAAACTCAATAGAAATTTTGGAGGTAAAATGATGATTTCTAACACGAAAGAAGTCCAAGCTCTAGACTTTGAAATATCAAGGTCAGCAGAAGAAAAGAGAGAGCTTCTTTACAAAGATGATATTTGCATTGGCTGCGGCATATGTGAAAAAACATGTCCTGTAGATGCTATCGAACTTGGCTCAATAGGTGCAATAGTAAGAACAGGCGCTGACGTACCTAAAATAGTATGTGATGAAGATAAATGTGTACTCTGTGGTATGTGTAGTGTAGTATGCCCTGTAGATGCTTTAGAATTTAAAATTGATGATGAATCCATCAAAGACATGGATGAATATCCTCAACTAATAAACTCAGCTGAAATAAATGATGATACATGCATATATTGCAAAGCATGTGAAACAGCATGTCCTAGAGATTCTATTACCATAGCAAGAAATCTACCTGATAGATCTAAACTGGTAACAGGGGAAATTGACATCGATAAGGAAACATGCATAGATTGTGGTATTTGTGAAGAAATGTGTCCCGCAGACGCTATTACAATAGAGCACAAACTACCAACACCAGACGATCCAACAGTATCCTCCGACATAATAGTTGACAAAGATAAATGTGTTTACTGTCTCATATGTAAAAAATCATGTCCGGTGAGCGCAATAAAAGCAGCATGCAGAAGTTGTTCATATGGTGAATACGATTTAAATCCAGAAGATACTGTGACTACTGGAAGTTCATTTATTGATCATGAAACATGTGTTAAATGCGGATGGTGTCAGGAAATATGTCCTGTTGATGCAGCAACTGTTGTAAAAACATTTAAAGGTGAATTACATATCGATCAAGATACATGTCAGGCATGTGGAGCTTGTGTAGACATCTGTCCATGTAATGTTTTATCTTTCCCACAATCCACTGTACCAGGGAAAAGTCCTGAAAAGGTAATGTCAGATGAAAATTACTGCATATATTGTGGTGCATGTGATAATGTATGTCCTGTAAAAGCTATCGAAGTTAAGAGAACAGATATTAATCACACACCAACGAAGTCAAAATCATGGGAGAAACAAATAGACTCTCTTAAAACTTAGATTTGAGGCGATATTTATGGAGATGGAATTAAAAGTAAATCAAGATAACTGTCTTGGATGCGGAGTATGTGTTGTTGCATGCCCTGTAAATGCATCTATAAGCAACGAAGTAGCAGGCGGCCATGGATCTAAAACCACAGAAACGATCATGATGGTTGAAAACGGTTTTATCAAACTGTTCAGCCCTGAAAAATGCACAAAATGTGGAACTTGCCAATTGTTCTGTCCAACAGACGCAATATGGCTGGAGTGAGGTGTTTTAATGACTTATGTAGACAAACCCACTGTTTCAAATGTGGTAAAATTTGATGATCCAAAGGTGAAAAAGGTTAAGAAGATAACAGTAATGCTCAATACTGGAACCGATATATATCAAGGAGCCTGTAAAAAGAGGGGATCAACCCTTAAAGATGAATACAGGAAGGTTGCTGGAGTAGCATACATGGATCCAAAGGACATGGCCAGATTGGCAGTAGGAAACTGGGAAAGTGTTAAAGTAAAATCTGATTGGGGAGAGGTAATTTGTTATGCCGCCCACTCAAGGGATGCACCACACGAAGGAATGATCTTCATACCAAAGGGACCATGGGCAAATGTAGTCGTAAGTCCTGAAACATACTGCTGTAACGACCCAACTTACAAAGGAATTGAAGCAACAGTAGAAAAATCTGATAAAGAAGTTCTTTTAATGGCTGATCTTATGAGATCGGTTTACAGGAAATACACCAAAAACGAAAAGAATGTTGACGAGCTTCCTTCACTTGGAGAGATGCCAGTCTTCACGAAAAAATGAGGAGGTCAAAAAAAATGGTATACGAAGAACCTGTTACTGATTACGATCATATTGTAGAAAACTGTACATGTGCATTTTGTGGAAGTAACTGTGATGATTTAGATTATTTAGTTAAGGGTAACCATGTAGTTGCTGTAAGGCATGCTTGCAGACTTGGTGCAAGTAAAATCATGGAAGACGAAGACCAAAGACTGAAAGTCCCAATGATGAGGGATGAAAACGGAGAACTCCAAGAAGTCGACTGGGACACAGCACTCGATGCAGCAGCAGAACTAATAGCAAATGCTGTAAGACCATTATTCTATGGTTGGAGTGAAACATCAATAGAATGTATGAAAAAAGGATTAGAACTTACTGAATATGTAGGTGCTGTTATTGATAACCAGGCAACAATTTGCCACGGGCCAACAGTACAAGCTGTGCAGAATGTAGGATATCCATTAATGTCTCTAGGTGAAGTTAAAAACAGAGCAGATATGGTGGTTTACACAGGAAGTAATCCTATGAATGCTCATCCAAGACATCTTGCAAGATATTCTGTATTCCCTAGAGGATGGTTCAGACAGAGAGGAAGATTCGACAGAACACTCGTTACATGGGATCCTAAATTTTCTGATACAGCAAAAATGTCAGATATATGGGTGCCATTTGAAGAAAATGGAGATTATGCTTTTTGTAATGCAATTAGGGCTGTTTTAAAGGGTAAAGAACTTAAAGAAGATGTTATTTCAGGAATACCTAAACAAGATATTATTGATCTAACCGAAGCAATGAAAAATGTTGAATTTGGAGCTCTCTTTTTCGGACTTGGATTAACCCACACATTATCCAAACAGAGAAATATTGATATAGCTATCGGGCTTGTTCAAGATTTAAATGCATACACCAAATGGGTTTTACTACCAATGAGAGGTCACTTTAATGTTAACGGATTTAACATCTTCATGGCCTATCAAATGGGATTCCCATACGGTGTAGATTTCTGCAGAGGATACCCACGTTATATGATCGGAGAAACAACAACCGTTGATCTTCTTAACAGGGAAGAACCTGATGTATTCATGGTGATTGCTGCAGATCCTGGAGCACATTTCCCTGGAGGGGCAAACATGCACCTTGCAAACATACCAGTTATCCAAATAGACATACACTGGGGACCATCCACTGAACTTGCAGACATAGTTCTTCCTGGAACATTTATTGGTGTTGAAACTGCAGGAACAAGCTATAGAATGGATTCTGTTCCTATTCATATGAAAAGTGCCATAAATCCACCTGAAACTTGCAGAGAAGATGAATGGATCGTAAATGAGCTATATGAACGTGTTAAAAAGATTAAAGAAGAGGCAAAATAGGTGATCTCATGGAATATATATTAAAGAATGGAATAGTATATGATCCAACTAATAATGTTAATGGTGACAAGAAGGATGTAATGATCAAGGATGGAAAGATCGTTGACAATGTCTCTTCCGATGCCAAAGTACTGGATGTAACAGATAAACTGGTTATGGCTGCAGGAGTAGATGTTCACTCTCATATAGCAGGTCCGAAACTATGTCTTGGACGACTTTACAGACCAGAAGACAGTAGAGCAGGAGTTGTAGCTAAAACCGATATTACAAGGGCAGAAACAGGGTTTTCAATACCTAGTTGTTCTGCAACCGGATACAGATACTCTAGAATGGGTTATGGAACTGTAACAGAAGCTGCGGTACCTCCATTAGAAGCAAAGCATACTCATGAAGAGATAATGGCTATACCGAATATAGATGTTTCACCATTAGCTCTCTTTGGAAACAACTGGTTTGTACTACAATTTGTAAAAGAAAATGATCTTGAAGGTCTTGCAGCTTTCGTGTCGTCATGGCTTAAGATTAGTAGATGTTACGGAATGAAAGTTGTTAATCCCTGCGGAAGTGAAGCATGGGGTTGGGGCCAGAATGTACATGGAATTGATGATCCTGCTCCATATTGGGGCGTTACAGGTGGAGAAGTTGTAAGAGCTTTAACAAAAGTAAATGAGATGTTAGGATTACCTCATTCAATGCATGTCCACCCTAATGATCTTGGACACCCAGGAAATTATCCAACCACAATAGCTACACTTGACGTTGTCAAGGATATTGAGAAAAATCCTAATGTTTTAAGAGATCAGACCATACACTGTACCCATCTTCAGTTTCACAGTTATGGTGGAACAAGTTGGAGGGATGCTAAGTCTGGTGCAGAACCAGTTGCAGATTACATAAACAAAAATAAACATGTAACATGTGATGTTGGACAAGTAACCTTTGATGAAACAACAACAATGACTGCAGATGCACCAATGGAATACGATCTTTACAAACTCACCGGTTTGAAATGGGCAAATAAGGATATTGAACTTGAAACAGCATCCGGTTTAATTCCTGTTATTTATTCACCAAAATCCCCAGTTTCCACATTACAATGGGCTATTGGATTAGAACTATTCCTATTAATAAAAGATCCATGGCAAGTTGTTCTTACAACAGACAGTCCTAATGCTGGACCATTCATAAGATACCCAAGAATTATTTCATGGCTCATGAGCAGTGACCGTAGGACTGAAATGATTGAAAATAAAGAAGTTCACAATTGGGCAAGTAAAAGAACATCATTACCAACACTTGACAGGGTTTACGATTGGAATGACATAGCAATAACAACTAGATCTGCACCTGCAAAAATATTAGGTCTTGAAAAAAGAGGACACCTTGGAATCGGAGCAAATGCAGATGTAGCAGTCTACGATATTGAACCTGAAAACTTTGATGCGACTAAAGCTTCAAATGCTGCTGTAGTAGAAGATGTTTTAACAAGAGCAGCATACACAATTAAAGATGGTGAAGTCGTTGTTAAAGATGGTAAAATCGTAAAAATAGTACCAAGCAGGCACATGTGGACAAATGTAACTGGATTTGAACAGCAAGAGAAAAAGGTACTTGAAGATATCATGCCAATGTTCAACAGGTATTACACAGTTAAGTTCGAGAACTACAAAGTATTTGATCACTACATAGATCCAGCAATCGAATTTACAATTGACGCAAGTAAATAAGGGGTGTTTAGATTGAAAACAATTACATTAACTTTAAAGAAGTTTTCCAGTATAGCCCTGGAATTTGAAGAACTTATACCAGATACCGTGTACAACTGGAATAAAGAAGATTTTGAAAACTATCAAGTACCTGTAGGTAACTCTAGATTCCCTTTAACTAATTACTTCGATATAGAAGTTGAAGGAGATGCAGAAGGTCCTGAAGATGTCAAAATGATACTCGAAGGTGATATGGGTAGGGTTAAGTACATAGGATACAGGATGACTGATGGTGAAATAATAGTAAATGGTGATGCAGATTTACAAGCCGGCGCAGAGATGATTGGCGGATCTTTAAAAATAAATGGAAACGCAGAAAGCTATGTCGGCAGGGAAATGAGAGGCGGAAACATTGAAGTTATGGGAAACGTCAAAGAATACTGTGGAACCTCATACATTGGTGAATGGAGAGGAATGAGTGGTGGAGTCATAAAAGTACATGGTAATGCGGGTAAACAACTTGCAGACTGTATGTCTGGCGGAGAAATTTATATTGGTGGCAACTGTGACATACTTGCAGGTATCCATATGACCAAAGGATACATTGAGATTGGTGGAGACGTAACAAGGTGGCCTGGTGGACAAATGAAAAATGGTACCATTGTCATCAAGGGAAAACTCAGCTACCTTCTTGAAGGTTTTGATCCCGAGGGAGTTTTTGTCGATCCTGAAGTAGACGGAAAACAGCTCGCTGGTAAATATATTAAATATAAAGGTGATGTTGGAGTAAACGGAAAAGGAAGTCTGTGGTTAGACGCAGAGAAAAATAGGAACTTATTATAAACCTATTTTAAACTTCTTTATTTTTTATTTTTTTTATTAGATTATTATAATTTTAAACTTATTTATGGTTTAAAATTCTAATCTTAATTGGTGAAATCTTATGGAAAAAGAAATTAATTTAAATGCTGATGCAGCAATTGAGTATGTAGAAAGTAATGTTAAGAATTACGATTTACTCGAAATATCATTTAACAGAGTTTTTGTTCCTGGTGAAGTTTTAGATATAAGTCCGTTTGAAAATGATGGTGTTAAAGGTGTGAGAGTTCTTATTAAAATGAATGGCAAGACTATTAGGGAAACTGTAGAATTGGATCTTATGGAAATAAAGGATGATATTATAGAAATAAGACATATTACTGAAGAAACATCTACAGTGCTAGTTATTGAAGAAGACTAGGTGGTTTTAAAATGATTAAAACAATTAAAATGGATTGTGATGAAGCGATAGATTATGTTAGAAATAATGTAAAGGAATATGATGATCTTGAACTATCCTACAATCGTGTTTTTACTCCTGGAGAAGTTATAGGTATTGATATTGAGGAAGAAAAATCTGGAGAGCCTGCATGCAAAGTAATGGTCCAAGTATCTTCAGATATAGGTACAACTGTAGATTTAGACTTGCAAGAGCTAAAAGATGAACTTGTAGAAGTTAAGCATACACCCAAAGATAGTGATACTAGCACAGTGATAGTTATTGAAAGGTGCGAAAATCCGATTTAAATTCATTAAAAGATGTATTAAATAAATTGAAGTAGGAGGACTAATAAACAATGAGAAAAATTAAAGAATGTCCAAGTTGTGGTTATGAAGGTTTAATGGATTGTGTTAATTCGAAGCTATCAAGCGGAGAACTATGTAACTGCCCTAAATGTGATACTCGATTTGGAAAAGGAAAAAATAATGTACCAGACTATCACAACAACATGACAGACAATAAATTTTAGGGTAATTAATTTAATTTTTGTCATTTGTTGTTTTTTTTCAAAATTTTTTTTAACTTATGAAATTCATTATTAATACTCTTAAATAATTAATATTATGTTTATTATTTAGTAAACAGAGATTCTGAATATTATATATGTAAATGTTGTACTATCCACTTTACATATCTATATTACAGTATTTTATTAGTGATCTTCATGGAGTGCTATGTTTATTTGAATTTAGATACAATTTAATTATATTTTATTAGGCAGGTTAATGATTGGTTAATGGGTTGGTGTTTTTAAAGAAGTTATAATGAATAGGATAAAATCCTTTTTTTAAGTTCTAATTGTAAATGATTTTTTTAATTTTATTTAACCTAAAATATCCAAGGATTAAAGTCTATTTCAAAAAAAGGATTATTTATTAAAATAAATTAACGGCTGTAGCCTTGAAATATACAAAGATCTCTTTACCTACATTTAATTCAAGATCTAAAAATGATTGTCTAGTCAAAACTAGTACTAATGGTTCACCAATATCTATTGTTAGTTTAATAATTGTCCCTAAATCATATATTTCTTTAATAAATCCTTTAAAAACATTTCTGGCACTTGTAGCAACGTTATCATTTGATAATGTAATATCTTCGGGTCTTATTGTTGCATGAACACTTCCAGTTTTTATTTCTGAAGATTTTATCTCAATATTGCCTGTGTCCACTATTGTGAGGTTATCTCTACCTTCCCTTGCAACACCTTTGATAATATTTTCTGTACCAACAAAATCAGCTACAAATTCATCTTTCGGATGTCTGAAGACATCATCTGTATTACCCACTTGGGAAACTGTGCCCTCTTTTATTATTGCTATACGATCAGCTAATTGAAGAGCTTCATCAAAATTGTGTGTAACCTGGATTATGGTAACTTCAAATTTTTTATGTATACGTTTAAATTCTTGAATTAACTCTTCCCGGGTTATCCTGTCCAAAGCACTTAACGGTTCGTCCATGAGCAATACTTTGGGATGTATAATTAAAGCACGTGCTAGGGCAGTTCTTTGCTGTTCCCCGCCACTTAAAGTTCTAGGAAGTCGATTAGAAAGTTTAGTAATTCCGAAAAGATCCATCATTTCTTCTACTTGTAGTTGTATCTCTTTTTTATCTACTTTTCTTATATTTAATCCAAAAGCAATGTTCTCAAATACAGTTTTATGTGGGAAAAGCATATAATTTTGATAAACAAATCCAACTCCTCTCTTTTCGGGTGGTTGCATTGTAACATCAATACCATCCATAAAAATCTTTCCGGAATCCGGAGACCACATACCTGCTATTAATTCTAATAGCATAGTCTTTCCAGATCCACTGGGTCCTAAGAATATAAAATATTCCCGTTCATTTATTTCTAAGCTGATATTATTTATTTTAAATTCTTTCCAATCTCTGGAAAGGTTTTCAAGTTTTATCATAGGATCTCCATCCCTTTATTATAATTCTAACTATTATAAAGAGAGTTAAACAAATTGATATTAGGATTAT
>PLTK01000001.1 GCA_003164415.1 Methanobacterium sp.
TAAATAATAAGTTAATTCTATTATTCATTATACTATATATCTCTAAATTAATTGCGTTGAAACAACATAATATTACGTTGTAAATACATAATATCCTGTTGTAAATACGTAATTTTAAAAGACGAAATAGATTTAAAAAAATATCGCATATAGTATATACATAAAATATATAATATTTATAAAATATATATGCGCAAACATAATTTTTTATCTGTTCTTATTTTGTAATAGTATTAAAGTTGCTAGTTCAATCTAGCCGCTTTGCTCAGAAGTACTAAATATAATTGCTATAAAGTAACAATGACTAGCAAGCTCGGGTCATAGACCTGGGTAAACATAAAATTTCAATATTAAATTTCATATTCATTTATTCATCAACGTCTGGATCGGCTAAATCTTCAGTTGGTGAAAAATTGTCTATTTTAATCTGTTTGATAGTGTAGACTAAACGAATGGTATTCACAGTATCATTAAATTTATCAGAATCGATTTCAGGATTGAGCGCCCTGTTTTTTACTGATTTTAGAAATGAACATGTCAGAAATTGTCCCTTCCTGTTCTTAAATAATTCTTCGTATGTATAGATATACATATCTTGAAACTTTATGGCTGAGTCGTATATGTTCTTTATAGCGATTTGCTTTTTATCTTCCTGCAGATCTTCAGTCGCCTCTAACAAAGCCTTTATTTCCGCCGTGATGAAAACATCAGTTTTTCGCAAACCTTTGTGCCGAGCCTTTGTGTTTTCTTTCGTAGGATTCTCTTGATTTGTGATCAAATAGAACTTCTTCATCATTTCATACGCAACATCTACTTCATCCGATAGTTCGTTTTCGAAAGAGCCAAACACTTTTGAATTAGGTTCGTATATGTGATGTGTTTTGTATCTCGGATCTATTTCTTCTATCTCAGGCCAATGAGGGACAATTGTGTCTTTATTAGCATGAATCCACGATTCCAAAGCGCCATGAGAAGCATGAATTGCATCTGTATCTGTATTTAGCAAATCTTCTATCGAACCATCTTTTATAAATTTGCTGTAACCATATTCATACATGAATATCTTGCTATAATCGTATATAAGAGCTCCAAGGTATATATTTTTGGCACTCTTCATTTTATCTTCAGGATTTTCTTTTCTAGATGCAAAGACTTTATTGCCAATCATATTAATCGCGGATAATCGATTGTTGCCATTTTTCGCTTCCAGGTAATATTCCGTGAACTTCTCATCAGTCATTAATTCCAGGACGTCTAAATGCAAACCTTCATTTAATTTGCCGCTAATACTATTCATGATTAATTTCATTGCCTCTCTTATTGCAGGATTGTATCTATCATCTTTGGCATCTTTGTATTCATCCTGTAGATTTTTCTCTTTCATCAAATCTAAAAAAGGCCTGAATAGATCGATTCCCCTTATCTTATTGGTGAAATATAATCCTGTTTTTGTGATCACCTTCGCGCCTTTTTTCTTCATGTATGCAATAATAGGAGTGCTCAAAAACACATCTGTCTGAGCGCCTTTGAAATCCCAATCATTCTCTATCTTAGATTTTTTAGGCCATATGGTCACTTTTAAATTGGATTGATCGATATCACAATTAAACCATCCCAATTTACCTTTTGGCATCTTTTTAAAGGCGTCGATAAACACAATATCACCACAAGGGAAATAACACGGATATATCATGTATATATATGGATACATGGAGCATATATCCATCGAGACTATTTTACCTAGTTTTTTTAACGTGCCATTAAATAGTTGCACTCTACCTCCTACTCTATTAGATTCTAGACTCTTATAGAACTCCGATAGTTGTTTTTGTCTGTCCTCATCTTTTGAATAGAAAGATGGGAATGCCAATTTTTTGTATGCCTTTTTCAATTCTGGGAAGTGATTTATCAACAGATTTTTCGCCATAGCACCGATAGTTTTAGTTTTTTTGTCACCTAATGTGCTTCCCAACGACTCTAATGATGGGATTGTGCATAAAGCATTTTTGTATCGTTTAAATAGAACAGCAAGAGCCAACACATCAAATTTGCCATACTCTATCAAATCTTTACATTGGTCGATATCTTTGAGATAGTCGACCATTAGACCTTTGTCTGCGATTTCTTGCGTGATATTGGCATCAAATTCCTTTTTTTGGCAGGAGCGAACTGTATAATCAGAGCATAGTTTTTTTAATGACCCTATTAAATGCTTTGACAGATCGAATAGATCATGTACTCCATTAATCGTGAAGTTCAGTAGTCGATTACCATGGAAAAATGGCATTCCTAATTTATCGTAACCCATTTTAGCCAAATCATTATAAAGGATGAAATGATCAAATGCAGCTCCATTGAAAGAAATTATCTTAAAGACAGTATCTTTTTGATGTTTATTTACGTATTTGATGAATTGATGCGTGCAATCTAATCCTCTGAATACCGTACATAATTTATCTTTGTGCTTTGCCAATATTTCTTTTTGGTCTAATTTATCGGCTTTTTCTAATTCGTCGAGTAAA
>PLTK01000184.1:0-256 GCA_003164415.1 Methanobacterium sp.
TGGGATTTGTAGTATAGACTACTAAAAAAATTGCTAGGATTAAAATACTTATTAACCCTAAAAATTCAGTTTTATTCAATTAAACATCCCCCATAACCAAATTTTATAACCCCAAAGCAAATTTATAATATAAATATACTTCTTAACTAACTTTAAATATTTTAGAAACTATTAATAATACTTTTGTTTTTGTATTAACTGTAAAATAGTACAACACTAATTATCGAGTCTTAGATTTAGTTATAACCGATTTTTT
>PLTK01000184.1:272-7287 GCA_003164415.1 Methanobacterium sp.
GTTAATCTTAGGGGATATCAAAAAAATTTCAAGAGTAAATACAATATTGTTAATTATAATCCTTTCTTATTGGGATAATATCCCTTTATCCTTTTCCAGTCCTTCTTTTGTAATTCAAAATTCCTTGATGCAATCCCTAGCCCTCCACAGTGATAAACAGCAAATAATAACTTGTCATCTGGTAATTTTATGGGATTGTTTTCAACTAAGGTTTTTAATGGGGATTTCTTTAGTTTATATATGATGGCCAATGCATCATATGCTTTCTTGCCTAGTGTTATGATGATCTTAGGTTGGATAATATTTATCGTAGGTTTTAAGAATGTTTCAGCATCATTTCTTAACCATGAAGCCTTCACACTATCTGCCATAGCACCTTCTTTCAATCCTAAAATAGCATTTGTAAAGAATACTGGAGCATAACTATTTGGATTATTTGGATAACCTACATCAATACCTATTATATTAAATAATTCCCTTAAATTTCTATTTGTATGGCTATCGTCTAGTGGCCCTCCGTTACTTTCAATAAAGAAATTTACAGTGCCCCAATCTTGACCTATNNTACCATTTAAAACTTCAGAAGGATTTACAAGGCCTTCTGGAAATTTATAACCTTTCCGCATATCCACCAATTTTTTATATGCCCTTTCTTTTTTAATCATCATTATCACCAGTAATTATCAGATAATAGATCATTGATACAAAAATGACCTAATTGTTAATCAATTGTTTCTACTATAATATTGTAAATTTTGTTTAATATATCTTTGAAATCTGTTTCGAGTTTTAAATTTGAAAAAAACGAAATAGTAAATTATATTAAAGGTGTTAGTAATATTTTCATTAAAATATAGGTATATGGGAGTGTTAATATGGCTGAAAGTAAATATTGTACAAATTGTGGTTCTGAAATTGATGGGAAAGCTGAAATTTGCCCTGAATGTGGTGTTAGACAAGCAGAACCAGGTGCATATCAAGAGAATAGAACTTATCAAACGAGAAATCAAGAAAAAAATCCAGTTTTAGCATTGATTTTATCATTGCTTATTGTAGGTCTTGGACAAGTTTATAATGGACAAACCGTTAAAGGATTAATATTTTTCATAGTAGCTGTAATAATAGGACTTACAGGTATAGGCCTTATAATATCATTTTTAATCTGGTTATATGCTATGTATGATGCATATAATACTGCTCAACGCATAAATGAAGGGGAAAATGTAGGCGATATTGGATCATCAAGTTAAATATTATATATTAATGGTGAGATCATTGATTGAAAATATTAATCATTACGAAGTACTAGGCTTACAACCAGATGCTTCATTCAAGGATATTAAATATGCCTACAGAGATTTGGCTATCAAATACCATCCTGATGTATGTAAAGCACCTACCTGTGTTAGTAAATTTAGAGAAATTACAGAAGCATACGAAGTATTAAATGATAAAAATAAGAGGGCTACCTACGATAGTGAGTATACAATTAGGAGTGAATTTTATCAAAAAAATAGATCCACTAATAGTCCAGAACAGATTATTATATTCCTCATCAACAATCTAAATGCTCCTGAAAGTTATGTTCGTAATGCAGCAGTGGATGAACTTGTTAAAATTGGTAAACTTGCCTTTAATTATGTAAGTACAGCTACAAGAAGCCCAAATGAAGTTATAAGACGTAAAGCTTGTGATATATTAGGTCGTATGGATGATCCAAGAGGTATTGGACCCCTTATCCGTCTATTAAGTGATTCTGATGCTTATGTTAGAAGAAGAGCAGCCAATGCACTTATTAATTTAAATGATGAAAAAGCAGTTCTCCCCTTAATAAATGCTCTTAAGGACTATGAATCAAAGGTTCGTGCACGTTCAGCCGAAGCACTTGGAAATATCAAGGATGAACGAGCAGTAAAGCCACTTATCACATCTTTAAAAGATAAAAGAAGCAGAGTCAGATATGCATCTGTTGTTGCATTAGGAAAAATAGGCGACACAAGTGCAGTTAAACCAATTCAGGCACTAATAAATGATTATAAACCTGATGTTAGGTTAATTGTACAAAAAACCCTTGAAGATAAATTTAACATTAAAAAAGAAACATATACCACAAATAACAACACACGAAGAGAAACCAATCAAAATAATAACAATGATGGAACGGAATCAATTATAGATGTTGGTAAAGACATTATAAACGAGATTGATGGTTTATTTAATAGTTTTACCAGTAATCCAAATAAGAGTCCGCCAAAAGCACGAAACACATCTCCTCCAAGAAATAAAAAACCAAGTAATATATGTCCACATTGTTCTAATCCAATTAATCCTAATACAAATTTCTGTGCTAAATGCGGTAACAAAATAACACAAAACACAAAACCTGAATCAATGATTTGCCCATCGTGTGATAAAAAGAATGATACTAAAGCGAAATTTTGTTCAAGTTGTGGTTATTCATTTAAAACATCATCAACAAATAAAAATCAAAATTTAGAAGACCTAGAAAAACTAGCAGATCTTAAAGATAAAGGTATAATTACCGAAGAGGAGTTTCAAGCTAAAAAGAGACAAATATTGGGGTTATAAGGATAATTTAAGATTTATATGTTGATTTTTTTTTGAATTGATCATAAAATCTACGTCAGGAGAGGAAAAAACTGGTGGAAATGGTAGAGAATGAGTAGGGTGATTTAAAAATTATGAAAGATTCTGTTTTGGGTTTAATCATTTTTAAAAAAATAAAATTGGAGAAAAAAGAAATTATATGGTTATTTTTTTCGAGACATAATTGATCCACCGAATACAGATAGTATTGCTAGTATTAATCCTGCGATTGGTAGACCAGTGTGTTGCATTGGTATTGTGGTTGTGGCTGCGTTTAATATTGTTGATGCATTAGTTGTAGTTGTAGGGTTGGTTGGATTTACGGGATTGATTGGAGTTATTGGATTTGTTGGGTTTGTTATGGTTATTACAATAGGTGTTACTCCTTTTGTATTTATATTGAAGGTTTCGGATGTAATTTTTGAACTAAATACATATACTCCGCTGGTGCTGGTTTTTCCTGTTATGTATAGATAAGGGTCTCCGATTTTTACGTTTGCTAGTGTCCATGTTAATGTATTATTAGCCAAATTGTATGTCCAATTACCATCTCCAGTAATATTTGAGACTTTAAAGCCTGATGGCAATGGTATATTAATTGTAACATTAGTTGCGTTGTCGGGTCCTTTGTTTCCAAGTTTGTAAGTCAGGGTAAATGATTCACCAATTCGTGGATTCTTATTTGATGATGTTATTTGTAAATACAAATATGCACTTAGAATCTTGTTGATTGTGATATTTGTTGTCGCTGTTTGTTGATCAATAGTGGCTGATACTTCTGAAACTCCAATGGAATGTCCTATGAAAGTTGTGTTTGTTGAACCATTTGTTGTGTTGTTGGTTTCGGGATTTACAGTTCCTAATCCATCACTGTTGAAGTTAACAGTTATTCCATCAGGAACATGACCATTTACNNTACTGTAAAATCAACTCTTCCAGCATCTTGTGGATTGGTTCCTACTAAGTTAGTTCCCCACCAGTTATCTTCAGCATTAGTACTACCTTTACCACCGTTAATATCAGTTGCACTATTTCCAACAAAACGGTTATATGTAATAGTCATTGTACCAGTATTGTAGATAGCATTATCATAAGGTGCAGTGTTATTTATGAAAGTACTACTCTCAACAGTCGCAGAACCAGATTCGTCGATAGAACCATCAAAGTTATTTGTGAAAGTACTATTCTCTACAGTCAAAGTACCATAATCGCTGATAGCACCACCATTGTTATTTGTGAAAGTACTGTTATCAACAGTTAAAATACCTACATTTAAGATAGCACCACCACTACCATTTGTAGTGTTATTTGTGAAAGTACTGTTATCAACAGACAAAGTACCACTATTGAAGATTGCACCACCACCATTAACACCACCAGTAAGATCTGCAGTGTTATTTGTGAATGTACTATTTTCAATAGTCAAAGTACCACTATTGTAGATAGCACCACCACTACCACCACCATTGTTACTGGTGAAAGTACTGTTTTCAACAGTCAAAGTACCAGCAGTATTGTAGATAGCACCACCACCATATGTATAATCACTTGCAGTGTTATTTGTGAATGTACTGTTTTCAATATTCAAAGTACCAGCATTATTGTAGATAGCACCACCATCACCATTTTCAGTTGCATTATTGCCTGTGAAAGTACTATTATCAACAGACAAAGTGGAATAATATGCATTGTCGATAGCTCCACCATAATTTGCAGTATTATTTATGAAAGTACTGTTATCAACAGTTATAGCATCACCAAAGTTGAAGATAGCACCAGCAGCAACTGCAGTGTTATTTGTGAATGTACTGTTATCAACAGTTAAAGATCCACCATTGTCGATAACACCACCATATTCTGCATTGTTATTTGTGAAAGTACTGTTCTCAATAGTCAAAGTAATACCACCATTGTAGATAACACCACCACCTTTACCATTGTCGGTTGCTGTGTTATTCGTGAATGTACTGTTCTCAATAGTCAAAGTACCACCATTGTAGATAGCACCGCCGTCATATGCAGTGTTATTTGTTAGTGTTAGATTAATGATTGTAAAGTTTACTCCATTTGCTATGGTGAATATTGAATTTCCAGATTGTTGTCCATTTATAATAGTATTCTTTTGGTTTTCGCCGATAATATTCATGTTTGTGTTTATTTGGATATTACTTTCATTGTAGGTTCCGCTGGCGATATATATTGTCCCATCAGATTTTACTGTGCCTGTAGCATTGGTTATGGTTGCTTTGGGTCCGTTTATACCACTAATATATGTGGAATTTAGACCGTTCCAATTGTCATTTCCAGATGAACCATTAACATAAATATTGGATGGGTTTGCTGCGGTTGTTGTGTTAATTCCTAGTGAGAAGATAATGCCAATTCCAAGTAAGAATAAACTAATTTTAAATAGTTTTGTACCGTTTTTATATTTTTTCATAGTCTTTTTCACCTCCTTTTATACTAATTAATATATATCAACTATCCTCACATCTATATAAAGAAATAAATAGACTATGTGATTTAAATCACCGACAATTGATATAGGATTATTTAAACTAAACAAATTCAAATAAAAAAAAAGATAGCTCGTTATTTTTATCCCATTTCTTTGTCGATTGTATTATCAAACTTTAAATATATTTTCAATAAAATTAGGATAAATATCTCTCAAAAAAAAAATTTTAAATTCATTAAACTTCTCTATACGAAGTAAATTATAATTAAAATAAAATTAAATAAATCCAAATTTGTAATTAATTCAGAATAAACTCCTCACAAACTCTGCAAAAAGTTTTTATATAATAATACTTTCTCATTCTTAAAATACAAATAAAAAAAAGAGATAAGAAGATTAATCATCTAACTTATCTAACTTGATACTAGATCATATACAATTTAGGAATAATCAATGGCATTTTTAATTTGAGAATTATTAATTGTGTAAATAATTTAATTCTACATTTGTTTATGTAATCATAATTTGGTAGTACATTAAATATGAGGTTCAATTTTTAGTTAGGTCTAGAAAGTGATTAAACACAGATTTCATATAAGATTTGATTTATAAATAAAATTGGAATTATTTGTGGGGGGATTTATATTGAATTGTAATGAATGTGGTAGTGCTAATAATGCTAATGCTTTGTTTTGTAACAAATGTGGAGCAAATTTGAAGAATAATAACATTGTGTGCCGAATTAACAGCCATATTAATATATTAGCTGTGTTAATTGGATTATTTATTGCTGTTATAATTTTAATTGTGGGTGCATTTTTATTTAGTGGAATTGCGAAAAATGACAATTTACCTTTTTATATTGGAATAGTACTTTTTACAATGGCACTTATTGGTTCCATTTTTACCGGGGCTTTTGGTAATGATGATGCAAAAGATGGTATGATAAATGGTGGTATCTTGAGTTTTATTATTTTATTATTAACAAGTTTCATGGTTGGAATTATATTATTGGCATTTATAGGAATAGGTAGTATAATAACAGGGGCACTTGGTTCGGGTGCATCATCTAGTGCATTATTAAACTCAACTACATCTACAACTGGATCTGATGTATCTGGGGGACTATTGTTTTTAGTAGAATTTATTGTTGGCATCATTGCTATTTTCGTAGCTGGAATGATTGGTGGGACATTTGGAGTTTATTTAAATGAAGCACTGAATTAACTTAATTTAGTTTAAAGTTAGATCAAAGAGATAGTATGGGGAATATACAACATTATGATAGATAAAATATCTATTCATAATTTTTTTAGATTTAATCTTTCAATAGAACTATAAAAATGTTTTAATCAATGGGAAATTATTTTGATATATCTTTTTCACTATTACAAGTGTATAAATTGTTTAATATGTCTTGATTTAAACCTGAAAATGCTAATTTAAATATAAATGGAACATTTCCAATATATACGAAAAATATGTGATAAATATGATTTACACAATAGGTCACAGTAATATAACCCAAGAATCTTTTATTGAAATATTGAAATTGTTTAAGATTCAATTAGTGGTTGATGTTCGTAGTTCGACCTATAGTAAATACGTTCCCCATTTTAACCGTGAAAATATAAATAAAGCACTTAAAGAAAATAATATTAGATACATGTTCCTAGGGAGTTATATAGGTGGAAAACCTAAAGATAAGAAATTTTATAGAGATGGCAAGGTAGATTATGATTTAATTGCCAAAACTAAACATTATAAAGATGGAATAGATAAAATCATGTCATTAAATAGTGATGCTGATATAGTTTTAATGTGTAGTGAGGAGGATCCTAACAGTTGCCATAGACACAATTTAATAACACAATCATTAGTAAAAGAAGGTTTTGAAGTAATTCACATTAGGAAAAATGGGAAAGTAAATAAAATAACCAAACCGAATAA
>PLTK01000199.1 GCA_003164415.1 Methanobacterium sp.
TCCATGCGGTCTAATCATAACCGAAATCATATCTAACTGTTTAAAATACGCCTTTCCCAATCAAATGAAAGGAAAGATTATTATATCTCTTAAACAAGTAGAAGATAAGTTTGAACTTATTATAAGTGATAATGGCATAGGATTACCAGAAGATATTAACATTAACAAAATAAAAACACTTGGTATTTTACTAGTAAAAAGTTTAACAGAACAAATTGATGGTAAAATATCAATCCACAGAAAAAATGGAACCCAATTTAATATTACATTTAAAGAACTAAAATACAAAGAACGTATTTAAAAAAACATATATCCATTTATTTAGGATTTTATGGTACGAATAAAGAATAAATCGAAAGTTACAATTTATTATTTTCCTTTTGATTAGAAAACTCGAAAGTATAGATTTCAGTGACGATTGAAGAATTAAAATTTATTAAAATATTTATCTAGATTAAACGTGGCTAATATTATCTGTTAAATCTTTAGAATTATATTTGCAAGTTCTTTTTTTTTATCATCTGAATTTAATTATAAATATTCATGAAGAGAAGAATATGAACTCATAACAAAATAGTTACTGTGTAATTGGTAAATTTACAGCAAATTTTCTGTTTGTTTTGCAGAAATGATTAAATTAAAATAAAAATAAGTATCGATATTTTTGCTATCATTATATAGAGCTACGTATCAGATTTTACTATCTCGAATATTTGCACTAATTTTCATTACTTAGTCGATAATAATTCTTAATTTGCAAAATGTTCCTATAAAATCATTCTAATATATATTTGTTGTATTATGAAACAATTACAAATATGATTTTAAAAAGTGTCAGAAATTGTTATAAATCAGATAAGAAAATAAAAAAAAAGAAAAATGGATTACTAATCAGTCCATGCTTCTCCATAATCCATGAATTATACAGTATTCCCTTGCTATTAGATTATTGACATCATCAACTATGAATTCTGCTTCAGGTACCATACCGGGTTTAAGATAAGCTCTTTGTGTTCCTTTATCAGTTATAACTTCAATCCAAGCAATATAATGCTTTTCTTCCATTGGATGTTGGACCTTTCCAACTTTAACCTTCACACCAGAATCTGTTTTTTCTATGATTGGGATATGTTTTTCGCCACCAACATCTTTAGGAGCGTCGCTGAGTTTTTCCATATCACTACCGCAGCAGGTAACAGCTTCCCCTCCGCCTATGTGTATTAATTCAAAAATGTTTCCACAAGTATTGCATCTGAAAATTTGTCCTTTTTCTAACATTTTTATCAGTACTCCTCACATAATATTTCATAGTATTTACTAGCATGGTCACATGCAGGACATTTTAATGGTGGTTTGGCTGCTGTGTGGACATAACCACATTTTGTGCAGACCCANNCTTACAGCCACATCATCTAGTCCCTCGTTATCAGCAACATCTGCAAATCCTGGGTACATCTCACTATTTTCATAGTGTTCACCTGCAATTGCTGCTTTGATATTTTCGGGTGTAGTTGCCATTATAAGAGGGACTTCGGCCTCTACAGTAACTGCATCAACATCACCAAACTCTTTTTTTAGATCTTGGATCATTCTAAATAGCCATTTTGCATGTTCTCTTTCATTATCAGCTGTGATAAGAAAGATATCTGAAATCTGAACGTACCCTTCATTTTTAGCTATTTTAGAATACAAGGTATACCTGTTTCTTGCTTGGCTTTCACCAATGAATGCTTTAGATAAATTCTCCAATGTTTTTTTCATATTACCACAGAATTAGTATCTGTAACTACTGTACTATAAATTTTTAGTTTGGTTGTTGTGAAACCTTATTAATTAGTCAAATTATATTAAATTTTACAGAATCAAATATAAATTAACTAATTTACATAAAAAATTTATTAAACAAAATTGATTACCAAACCAAAAGGTTTATGAATTAAATCCAAAATATTTTTGATAATTAAAGAGTTAATAATAATTATTTTATAAAAAAAATAGGATATATCGTGGTGATAATATGGATGTTTCATGGGTAAATTTAGAGTTTGAAATGGACCAGGAAAAATTGTACGATGCTCGTTCTGATTCTTCAATAGATAGGATAGTAATAGGGTCTGAGACCATCAAAATTACTTACAATCAAATGTCAAAAAGACAAGAGAAATATATACGCGTTATACTCATAGACAATCTTTTAGGATATGAATATCCAATTGTGAGGGGTGAAGGAATATAAAATTTTTATAAATTTTTTTATTACAACATCCTATAAACAAGTTTGACTTCCACTATAGTTGGTTGTCATTATTTAATTGTTTCTCAAATTTTCATAAAAATTTGGTGTTACAAATTAATTTTCTAATACTTCAAATTAATTTGTAGTGAAAAGCTTATTTTATTATAGTAATTGTAATTTATTTTTAATTTTTTAGTTATACAATACTAAAAATTTTTATATATATATAGAAATAATGGACTATAAAATCATTGGTTGAGTACATTAAAGTTATATCTAAATTATTTTTATTTGAAATTCTTTTATAAAAATATTTAGATAACCTCACCATAATAATAATTATAAAAAGAGAAGAGATAATAAATGTTTATGAATAAAAATCATTATTGTGGGTTAATTCTTGTTATGACAATATTCTTATCCATTCTAATTTCTGGAGGGGCTTCAGCCGCACAAGTTAATAATACCACACATATCACAATCAATGATTCAAAATCTGTTCATAATAATTCAATTATAATCAAAAAGTTGAGTGTTACAGAAAATTTTAATCAATCTAATAATTCATCTGAAACAAAAAATATAACGCTTCCAATATCAATTTTACCCTCATATTATGATCTAAGATTACTTGGAAAACTCACACCCGTAGGGGATCAGGGTTCTAGTGGCGTTTGTTGGGCATTTGCATCTTTAGGTTCGTTAGAGTCTTGTCTTCTTCCAAATGAAACATGGAATTTTTCAGAAAATAATATGAAAAATGTTCTAAGCAGCAGTTATCCTCAAGGATTTGATAGGGAAGCTGATGATGCTGGAAGTTGGGAAGAGGCTACAGCATACTTAACACGATATAGTGGCCCTGTAACATCTGCTCAAGACCCTTTTAACGATTACAGTAGTTACTCCCCATCTGGGCTCACTGTTGTGAAACATGTTCAGGATACTGTGTTAATAGATCCCCGTAACAGTACAGGAACCATAGATAACAGTCAAATTAAAAATGCTATCATGGAATATGGTGCTGTTTATAGTTTAATGACCTATGATGATTCTTATTTTAATCCATTAACATGTGGATATTATTACAATGGATCATTGGCTGTGAATCACGCTGTTGATATAGTGGGATGGGATGATAATTATAGCAAAAACAATTTCATTAATGGTGCTCCGGGTAATGGTGC
>PLTK01000113.1 GCA_003164415.1 Methanobacterium sp.
TTGAACTATCTTAGAGAAGATGTTGAAGAGATGGGGCAGACAAGTTTATCTGCATATAAAAAATCTTTGGAGGCATTTATAAATTACGATACCGAACTGGTTGATGAAGTTAATAACGCCAATGACAAACTCCATGAAATGGGCGATGAAATAGAACAGAAGGCCATGAGCGTTATAGCTTCTGAACAACCTGTAGCAAAAGATTTAAGGTTTATTGAAACTTGTATCAAGGTTTCAAGTCATCTTAAAAGGATGGGTGGTTTGGCTTCAAATATTGCAGATATTGCGAGACACTTAAAAGACAAGAATATTCCTGAAAAACCAATGAACGACATAATCCATATGGGGGATATTGTTGATGGTATGGTGAGTAAGAGTTTATCTGCCTTTTTAAACGAAGACATGAACCTAGTAAGGGAACTGAAAAAGGATGATGACAAGGTAGATGATCTATTTGATCTTGCCCTTAAGGATATATCCACCAGTATGTTCCAAGAGAAGGATTCAATATCGTTCCTTATATATCTGTTGTTTGTTGCCAGGTTCCTTGAACGAATAGCTGACAGGGCAGAAAATATCGGTGACAGAACCATTTACATGATTACTTGTGAGAAACCAGGTGTTGCTGGACGGTTAGATGAACTAATAGGGGATAATAAAAAAGATAAATAATTTTTTTATATTCTCTATTTTTTTATTTATTTTTATGATACTATTTTTGCTTTAAACCTTAATTTAGATCAATCTAATTATTTTTTTTGATTAAGAAATGGAAATATCTAATTCTAATAATTATTTAAAAAAATATATTTAGATGAATTAATGTTCTAATACAGGGTTATTCAGCCTCTTAAAATTTTACTAGCATGCCTTGCAGCCCAACATTGTATACACACTCCAATTGGAAGTCCTGCAGTATGTGTATCTGCAAGTTCGACCTTAACATCTAATGCTGTTGTTTTTCCACCCAATCCCATAGGTCCGATCCCTGTTGAATTTACACTTTTAAGTAGTTCTTCTTCAAGTTCTGCCAAGCGTTTATCGGAATTTTTTGAATTAACATCTCTTAAAAGAGCTTTTTTAGCAAGTTTCAGGGCATAGTCAGAGGATCCTCCAATTCCTACACCTATCCTGGTTGGTGGGCATGGTTTTCCACCTGCAGCAAGTACGGTTTCTAACACGAACTTTTTAACGCCTTCGATCCCCTCACCGGGTAGGGCCATTTTTAGTGCGTTATTATTTTCTGAACCAAATCCCTTAGGAAAGATGGTTAATTCAAGATAATCTCCTTCTACAACTTCAACATCAACCAAAGGGATTCCTTTGCCGGTGTTTGTACTAGTATTTTCACGTGTGAATGGATCGACTACATTAGGTCTTAGAGGAACGGTGATGGTAGCCTTTTCAACTCCATTTCGTATTCCCATGTAAAGATTTTCAACCTTAACATCTCCAAGTTTTACAAATACAATGGGCAGACCAGTATCTTGACACATCGGTATGCCATTTTCATGAGCTGCTTCAATATTATCAATTATAGCCTTAAGATTCAGCCTAGCAGTTTCATCATTTTCATTAGCATAAGCTTCTTTCAAAGCATTCTTAACATCTTTGGGTAGTTCAATAACTGAATCTCTGTAAAGACTGCAAATAGTATCTTCAACTTGTTTTTGTGTAATCATATAATCGGCCTCTTGATTTTAATATTTATTTATATTTTTTTCTTACTTTATAATAAGTTCAATGGAACCGTAGATTAGAGAAGTATCAGGGTCATGGTCCTTTCATATAAATAGGTTTTTGTTGTTTAAAGTATTTTTTAAATAGAAATAATATAATGCACCTTTTGCTTTTAGTGTAATTTTTTACACTTGAAGTGCATGTCTTATAATAATGAATACTTAAAATGTATTATCCGTATTAAAGATTAAAAAATTTGAAGATTTTAAAAATTAGAATAACATTAATGCTCTTAGTGTTATTTTTTACACTTGAAGAGTATGTCATATAGTAACAAATCATTGATATGTATTATTTAAAATATTTAATAAAAAAAATTGAGAACTCGAAAATAATAAAAATAGGATGTAAAAAAAATCCCTAATCTTTCATAATCATCTTAACTCTTCTGAGTTCTTCTGCAATTTTGTCACGTTTATGTTCTAAAATATTTTCTGAGTCCATCCTAAGAGCTTTTGTAGGGCATGTGGCAACACATCTTGGAACATCCTGGTCTATACAAAGATTGCACTTTTTAGCAATTCCTGCTTCATCCATGTGGATGGCTCCAATTGGACACGAATCTCTACAAAGTCCACAGCCTATACAATCATCCTCCATGATTACAATAGCACCATCAATTTCAATAATTGCATCTTCGGGACATACAGTTAAGCATGGAGCTCTATCCTTTGCACAGTGAAGGCAATATACTGGAACGCCGTTAATAACTCTTATGGCGTTTTGAGGACATTCACGCTCACATCTTGAACACTCATCGCAGAGTTCGGGGTTTGAAATTAATTCTTTCATTTCAGACCTCCTTCTGTAGAACCTTTTTGGTTCTTGAGTTTGCAGTCAAGATACCTATCATTCCTGTACTTGTTCTTTTCTTTTTACCTACACCACTTATTTTTTCGAGGTGCTGTTTTTGTTTTTCAAGTTTCATCTGTTCGGTGTCAACCTTGGCAATAGCCCTTTTGGAACAAGCTGTTACACATGCTGGTGTGTCTCTGTCTGGGCACTGGTGACATTTATGTGCCTTCCTATCATGAACTGTTATTGATCCGAATGGACAGACCATCATACATAGCCCGCAGCCAATACACTTATCGGTTATGTCCATTTCTATTGCTTCTGTTGGACAGACCATTTTACATGGTGCATTTTCACAATG
The DNA here is from genome assembly GCA_003164415.1 of Methanobacterium sp. Classification (GTDB taxonomy): domain Archaea; phylum Methanobacteriota; class Methanobacteria; order Methanobacteriales; family Methanobacteriaceae; genus Methanobacterium_B. The sequence continues at coordinate 2,897 of PLTK01000113.1, forward strand.
CTGGCAGATTATTGGATAAAATGATCCTCCAATCTCCCTAACAGAGATTCTTGATGTGCCGTAAATTTTCTTGCACGCTTCTTCACAGTCGTGGCAGCCGTCGCAGAGATCTGGTTGAATCAATATTTTATCCACGTCAAGGCCCCCTTATACCTTAAGCTCAATGCAGACAGCGTCTACATGGCTTTGAATCCTATCTTTCTCAAGTTCAGTTAGGTGTTTAAATCGTTTCTGTGCATTTAAATACTCCTTCACAGCTCTTCTCTGAAGTGGTCGGTAGGTAACTTTGAATTCACCTTCCTCTATCTCATAGAGTATCCAAGATCCTGTTTCAACTGCAAGTCTTCCAAGTTCTATGGTCTTTTCTGGACTGTATCCCCATCCGGTGGTACATGGTTGTTGCAAATGAATGTAGGCTGGGCCTTCAATTTCAGAAGCCTTTTTAACCTTCTTCATAAAATCTTCTGGATATGATATTGAAGCTGTTGCGATGTAGGGTATGCCATGTGCTGCCATTATCATGGGCATGTTCTTTTTAGGTCTGTCTTCACCAAAACTTTCTTTACCATGTGGTGATGTTGTAGTAGATGCACCATAAGGAGTTGATCCACTTCTCTGTATGCCTGTATTCATGTATGCTTCGTTATCATAACATATGTAAATTAAGTTATGCCCTCTTTCCATAGCTCCTGAAAGAGCTTGAAGTCCAATATCTGCAGTTCCACCATCTCCTCCAAATACAACAACTGTTGTATCGGTTTTTCCCTGTGATTTAAGTGCAGATTCAACACCAGATGCAACAGCTGCAGCGTTTTCAAATGCAACGTGCATCCATGGAATTTCCCATGATGTTTCAGGATAAGGAGTTGTTATAACCTCTAAACATCCTGTTGCTGATATTGCAACGGTGTTTTCACCGAGCATTTTTAATGCTAATCTAACACCTATTGTGGCACCGCATCCTGCGCATGCCCTGTGTCCTGGTGCAAGAAATTCTTTTTCGGGTATTTCCATTTAAAGCTCCTCCTTATTTAGTCCTATCCATTGTGTAGTTTTGGTAGTGTTTTTTGTCTTTTCAATTATTTCACTTATATGGGTTGGTTTGATATCCCTTCCACCTAACCCTACTATGAATCCGTTAGCTTTAACATCCATTTTAGCATTGATCTCGTTGTGTAATACTCCGCCAACACTAAATGAAATATTTTTATCAAGAACACCGACATTTGATGCACCTTTAATTGCATCATATATTTCCTCTGTTGGGAATGGTCTGAAAACCCTTACACGTACCAGTCCTACTTTTTCACCATTATCTCGGTGTTCGTCAACAACATCTTTAATTGTACTGCATATGGATCCCATGGCCACTATTATGGTATCTGCATCATCGGATCTGTACTTTTCAATGAAATCATATTTTCGTCCGAATATTTCTGCAAATTCTGCATTTGCATTTGCTATTACATCTTTAGCTCCTTCTAATGCAAGTTCCATGTCATGGCGGGCTTCCATGTAATAGTTTGGATCTGTGAATGTACCAATAGACATTGGCCTTTTAGGATCTAGATAGGCATGATCTGGTTTGTAAGGTGGTAAAAATTTATCTACATCTCCTTTTTCAGGTACATCAACAGGATCAACTGTGTGTGTTAGTATGAAACCGTCAATACACACCATACTTGGAAGTAAAACTGAATGATCCTCTGAAACTCTGTAAGCTATCAATATTGAATCTAATGCTTCTTGACCGTTTTCAGCATATACTTGCATCCAACCAGAATCTCTCTCAGATATTGAATCTTGTTGATCATTCCAAATACTTAATGGGGCTGATAATGCCCTGTTAGCATCGGCCATGACAATAGGTGCCCTCAAACCTGCTGCTGCAAATATTATTTCGTGCATCAATGCAAGTCCCTGTGATGAAGTTGCTGTAAATACCCTGACACCAGTACCAGATGCACCTAAAGCTGCACTAATTGCACTGTGTTCTGATTCTACCCGTATATACTCCGCAGATATTTCTCCATCAGCAACGAATTTTGCCAGATATTCTGATATGGTTGTTTGTGGTGTTATGGGGTAAACTGGGATAACATTTGGATTTGCAAGTTTAACTGCTTCTGCAATTGCTTGGTTTGCAGACATTACTTTAAGAACCATTTTACTCCCTCTCCATTTTTATTGCCTTTACAGGGCATTCTTCGGCACATATACCGCACCCTTTACAGTAGTCGTAGTCAATATCGTAATCTTTGTTAATACATCCTTCAGGACAGAACATAATACAGTTTTCACACTTTATGCATGTTTCCTTATCGAGGATGGGTTTAAATGTTCTCCAGCTACCTGTTTTATTTTTACGGGTACTTCCCGGTTCTTTAACAGCTGCTCCTATTGATACCATGAAATCACCTTTACATTATTTATTAATTTAATTTATCCCTTTTTTGCAGCTTCGTATGCAAGTTTAGCAGCTTTAGCATTCTTTTCGCCAATTTCTCCGCTAAATGTTTCTTTTATAATTTTTATTATGGCATCGATTGATACTGCGCCAGTAACACCTGCAAATGCCCCCAAAAGGATGGTGTTAACTATTGGAACGCCTAAAATGTCTAATGCTATTCCAGTTGCGTCAACTTTATGGATCTCTGCCCCATTAGTTGTTTCTACACCATTAGATGTGTTTATTATTACTTTTCCTCCTTCTTTCAGTCCAGAAAATACATCTACGACTTCAAGAAGGCCATCATCCAGAACCACAACGTAATCTGGTTTGTAAACTTGATATCTTCTTCTAATAGGTTTATCATCTATTCTTGTAAACGCCATAACAGGGGCGCCTCTTCGTTCAACACCAAAAAATGGGAACGCCTGACAATATTTACCATCCTCAAAGGCGGCTTTTGCCAGTATCTCTGCGGCTGTTACTGCCCCCTGTCCTCCGCGTCCGTGAAAGCGAACTTCAATCATCTTTTACCTCCATCCCTCATAGTTAATCATTATAAATTATAATATATATACGTGTTGGTAACGATCTTATAGTAAATGATCATGATATATTTTATTGAAAGAGGCATGTTATGAAGGTTCTAATAATCACAGCAAAACTTGCAAGTACCCTGGTAAAAAGGGAATCTGCCAAATCAAAGCATGATATTCGAGTTCATGTAGTTAATACACCAATAGCTGCATTTTTAACTCCTAAGAAGATATTTGGAGAACTTGAAAATCATAACATAAACGNNCTTATCAGAAAAGATGTGAGTTATATAACTGATAAAACAGGTATAGAAACTTATAAAGGACCTACCGACGCAGCAGATCTTGCAATTGTGCTTGAAATGATCGATCAATTGGATTTATCCTCAACAGTTCCTGCCGATAAGTTGATAGAAGAAGAATTGCGTAAACGTGCCGTTTTATTCATCGAAAACTTTGAACAGAACGAGAAAAACAAATTAAAGCTTCTTAAAAAACCTGAAAATATTTTAGTTGGAAATTTACCGGTAGGACAAGATTTTCCCATGAGGGTACTTGCTGAAATTGCCAATGCTCCATTTCTAACAGATTCAGAATTATTAGAAAGGGCGCAGTATTTTGTAAGATCCGGGGCAGACATGGTCGACATAGGTATGGTTGCAGGTGAAACACTTGATGAACGTATCCCTGACATGGTGAGACTACTAAAAGATCATTTGGATGTAGCAGTAAGTATAGATACTTTAAACCCGGTTGAAATCAAATCTGCCGTGGAATCAGGTGTTGATATGGTGTTGAGTCTTGATCACGGTAACTGTGAAGATGTTATCCCCTATCTGGAAGATAAAAATATTCCGGCGGTGATCCTTCCAACAGATTTTAGCAAAAACTGGGTTCCTGAAACAGTAGACGATAGAGTCAAATCCATTGAGGAGTTAAGACAGAAGTGTAACAAAATTGATGTTCTAGCAGATCTTATATTAGATCCTATTAACAGCAGAAGCATTGTTGATTCGATAATGGCTTGTCATAAATTCAAAGAAAAAAACAGAGAACCTGTTTTCTTTGGTGTGGGAAACGTTACAGAACTTCTGGATTCAGATTCAACAGGAGTGAATGCACTTCTTGGTGGTATTGCAATGGAACTCGGAGCAAGTGTGCTTTTCACTCCAGAAGAAAGTGGTAAAACAATAGGCAGTGTCAAGGAACTTTCAATTACATCAGATATGATGTTTTTAGCCAAAAATAGAGGATCTATCCCTAAGGATCTGGGTATAAACATGGTTCTGTTTAAGGATAAACGAAAACCTGAGCATATTATAGAATCCATTGATGTTTCTGTAGTGGATTCAGAGGAGAACTATAAATTTAAACACGATCCAGCAGGAAGCTTCAAGATCATGGTAGAAAATGGTCAGATAAAGGCTGTTCACTATCTTAAAATGGAACCTCAAATAGCTATAAAGGGAAAAACAGCTAAGGCGGTTTATGATGAAATACTTAAAAGAGGTTTAATTTCTAGAATGGAACATGCAACTTACCTTGGTTCAGAATTAGAAAGGGCCGAAATTGCCTCTAAAACTGGTAAAAATTACATACAGGATTTTCCACTTTTCAAGAAGATATATTAATATATTATTATAATCATCTAAAATTACAAAAAATCTTTAAATAATTCAATATCTGGTCCGGAGTATACAATATGAATTCATGCGACAAGTGTGGTAACCTTAACATTATAATTAAAAAAAAACAGTCCGGTCAGAAGTTATGTAAGGACTGCTTCATAAAATCAATTCAAAAAAAGGTTTTAAAGGATATTCGCAAATACGACCTATTAGAAAAGGGTGACCATGTACTTTTAGGACTTTCCGGCGGTAAAGACAGTGTCATGCTTTTGGATATTCTTAACTCTCTAAAAGAAAGGAATATAATAGATTTAACTGCAGTAACCATTGATGAGGGAATATGCGGTTACAGGGAAGAGGGCATTGAAATTGCTGCTAGAAATGCTAAAAAACTCGGTGTTGAACATAGGGTTGTAACCTTCAATGAATACTTTGGTATGACACTTGATGATATAATTTCAAAGAACAACGTCAAGGAAGGCAGGAGAAATGCATGCACATACTGTGGTGTTTTTAGACGCTGGATATTTAACAGGGTAGCAAGAGACGAAGGGGCTACTAGGATAGCTACAGGGCATAATCTTGACGACGAAACTCAATCTATTGTAATGAACTATCTTGAAGGTAATATACAGAATTTAACCCGTATTGGAGTTAAATCAGAAACAAGAAGCAATAGATTTACAGTGAAAATAAAACCCCTAAGAGAAATACCTGAAAAAGAAATAGCACTTTACGTTGTGGCCAGAGAACTTGATGTGCACTTTGCAGGATGTCCATATGCAGGTGAATCATTCCGTGCAGAGGTTGGGAATTTCATAAAAGAATTATCAAACGAACACCCAACAATAATGTACTCCACTTTAAGGGGTTTTGATAAGATAAAACCTATACTCAAAAGGGAATTCTCCCAGGAATCGATTGTTGGTGTTTGTGAAAACTGTGGAGAACCAACTGCAGCTAGATTGTGTAAGGCATGCACTTTTTTTAAGGATTGGGAAGATGAATAGGGAAAATGTTACATTACCTAAAAATGGAATATAAGTAATACACAATTTCATATCCCAAATATTGGAAATAATATTTTCTAAAGATTATTATTAGAAGAAGGTTTAAACCAATGCCAGCAGAATATAATTTTATTAAATTTTTACAATTAGATTCAGGAGAAAATTAATGAAAATAAAACTTATCATCGGGGAAAAAGAAGAATTAATAGAAATTTCAGAGAATAAAACGGTAAAAAATCTCCTCGATATTATTGATATAGCATCAGAGACGGTTGTTGTTAAAAAAAATGATTACATAGTGATTGATGAAGAATTAATTGAAGATGGTGACTTAATAGAGGTTATACAAGTAATTTACGGCGGATGATATGGGTTAAATGCCATATTCTTATTATTTGCCATAAAAGTTTTTTTTATGGAGATGTCAAATGAAAGATTACGATCTTATTCGAGAACACATCTCAGAATACTTTGATGTAGGAGGTTTTCAAACAACTCCCGAGGGTTCTTTTTTTGTTATTAGTGATTATAATCATGATAAATTTTCAAATTTAATCAAAGATCTGGATGTTCTTGGTTACATCCCATTTATGGAAAGTTACGCTGGAAGTTACAGGATAGGTATAGCCACGAGGCCAGAGAATGGAGAATCTCGCATTCATATGAATGTAATTCTTTTCATGGCAACAGTTTTCACCACCATCTATGCAGGTTATTTGTTTGCGGGTCATAATTTATTTGATGGAGTTGCCTTTGCAATTGCTTTATTGGGTATACTTGGAATTCATGAAACAGCACACTACTACGCAGCCAGAAAACATAAAGTTAAATCAACCTTACCCTATTTTATTCCTGCACCAACGTTAATAGGAACATTTGGTGCTGTTATTAATGTTAAATCTCCAATTCCGGATAGAAATTCCTTGTTTGATCTGGGATTCAGTGGACCCTTGGCGGGGATTATAGTGGCAATTCCAGTACTTATAATTGGGATACACCTATCAACAATAGTGCCTATAGCATCCCAGACTGTAGCTCTATCAAATCCACCTATTATAACCATATTGATGTACTTTATGTTACCCCCTATACCTGCAGGATATGCACTGCAAATACATCCACTTGTATTTGCTGGGTGGGTAGGAATAATAGTCACATTACTCAACCTTATGCCGATTGCATTTTTAGATGGTGGACATATCGTTAGATCACTATTTACAGAAAGAATTCATAAAATAATATCTATAATTGGAGTACTCGTAACATTAGTCCTGCAATGGTATCCAATGGCTGTACTCATGATGTTAATATTAGTACTTAACAAAAGACATCCTGGTGCTCTCGACGATGTTTCAAGGTTAACATTATGGCGGAAAGGTATGGCAGTTGTTATGCTTATAATTTTCATTCTCTGTCTAACACCGGCTCCAATATTTTAATAACACTTTAAAATTTATATAAATACAATTTAATCAACATTAAAGATTCAATTTTCTGTTTAAATTGTAATAATTAAAAATAATGGTGATAATATGAAAGTTCATTATGAATGTGCAGCATGTTTTTTAAGACAGACAAGGGAAGCATTAGACCTTGCAACAGATGATGAATCATTAAAGATGGAAGTCACAGAAAAAGTAGTAAAGCTTGTATCAGAAACCTTTCGAAGGGGTGCGGTTTCAAATTTTATTGGTACAGAAGTACACAGAACCATAAAGAACGAAACAGGCAACAACGATCCCTATCATAAAGAGAGGGAAATATCGAATGATATAGCAGCAGATTTTCTACCACAAGTTGAAAAGATTCTTGGGGAAAATAATAAACTTAAAAACTATGTCAAAGTAGCAATAGCAGGTAATGTCATAGATTTTGGAGCTTTTGGACTTGAAATGGACATGGAATCATTAATAGTTAAAACCATGAAAAAGGATCCTACCATCGATAATACTGAGGAACTTGAAAATGAACTGAAAATATCAAAAACAGTTCTGTACCTTGCAGATAATATTGGAGAAATAGTCTTTGACAAGATCCTCATAGAAAAGATCAAAGGGTACGATGTTGATGTGACTGTAGCATTGAAAGAGAAACCAATTTTAAACGATGCATGTATTGAGGATGCCCTAAAAATAGGTTTAGACAAAGTTGCTAAACTCACATCAACTGGCACAGATTCTATTGGGATTATAGAAGATGATGTATCTCCAGATTTTATGGATTTATTCAATGAATCCGATATGGTTATTGCAAAGGGATTGGGCAACTATGAAGGATTGGGAGAAATGAACTTGAAGGATAAACCAGTATACTGCCTTTTGAATGCCAAATGTAATCCTGTTGCAAGGGATATTGGTGTAAATTTAGGAGATAATATAGTTTTAAAGTTGAATCCTCAAATTTCATATTAATACTTTTTTTTTAATCATCCAACCAGATATACCTGAATTTTAGAATTCAAACTTTTCCGAATAGACTTTTCCATTGTGAATTATTTGCTTATTTGAACATGAAATCAAACATATTTATATTGTTAATTTGGATGTTTAGTCCTGCATTTTATGATCAAAATGTTATAATGGGATTTTAATTTTTCAGTATAATGCAACTGTTAAATAGATCAGAAAAATAGACTGGGAATCAAAGTTCACGTTAAAAATTTGTGCCAAATGGTGGTACCAATTTATGGGTTTTAGCAGTTTTTTCAATTGATTTCTAGATTGATGCTCACAACTCAGATTATGCACTATCCACATATTACGGGAGAAAGAAAAATGAATCAGAATTTCTAGAAACAAAGAGATAATCGTAGCTTCTAACAGGGGGCCAGTTGTATTTAAAAAGATGATAATGGAAAATCGAATTGATACGTGGAGCGGGGGGATAGTTGGGTCGATGATACCATTTTAAAAAAAACACATGGAATTGGGTTTCTTCTGCAATTGGAGAGTATGATCAGTATATAAATTAGAAATACAACTCTAAAGTACCCATACTCCTAGAAGATCCCGAATATTATGTTCAGTTCATTAAAATCAGGAAGATATTTATAATGATTTCAACGGTAATTCACAAATCCTTTATTACGGTTTATTCATCATTTTATGTAGAACCCTCCTTACTCTCCATGCGCAGATGAGGAATTGCACCAAGCATGGGATTCATATCAACATGTAAATGAGATGTTTGCCTCTATTGGTGAAGATTTATCTAATTCAAAAATAGTTCCACCAAGATATGCCTCATTTTTTATTTACTCAAAATAAAGAAAGATAATTAATATTGAATGAAAATCATAGAATGAAATTAATTTATCAAATAATTAAAATCTTTAGAGGGTGTTTTATGAAAGTTGGGTTTTTAGGATTTGGTGAGGTAGCCTCAACATTATCTGTGGGGCTCATGAAAAATGGAGCAGAGGTTTATACTTGTGTAAAGGGTAGAAGTACAAGAACAAGGAATAATATCCTTAAAAGCGGTGTTGAAACCTATCCGTCTTACAAGGCACTTGCAGAAAATTCTGATATAATCATTTCATCGGTTGTTCCTTCGGAGGCAATTGAAGTGGCTGAGATGGTGGGAAAATATTCTAGTGGTATTTATGTGGATATTAACAATGTATCTCCCAAGACAGTTGTGAATGCACTTTATATGATCGAAAATGGTAAAACAGTTGACGCAGCAATTATTGGTTCTGTGGCTAAAAATGGAATAGATGTTAAGGTTATAGCTTCAGGATATTGTGCTAATGAATTTGCAGATTTAAATCATTATGGTATGAATATAACGGTTGTAGGCGGTCTAAATGGTCAGGCTTCTGGAATAAAACTCTTGAGAAGCTCCTATACTAAAGGCGTTTCTGCTTTGCTTTTTGAGTCCATATATCATGCATACAAGATGGGAATAGACAGGGAAGTTCTTAAATATATTTCTGAAACTGAATGTCCTGATTTCATAGAATCTGCAAAATCTAGAATCATATCTGCTGCTTATCATGCACAGAGACGTTCAGAAGAGATGGATGAAGTGGTTGAAATGTTATCGGGAAAACAGGATCCTATTATGGCTAGAGGTACAATGGATTTCTTTAGAATGTTGGGTGAAGATATTAAAAAACCTGAAAAAAGACCAGTTGAGTATAATGAAATTTTTGAGTATCTTATGAAGATTAAAGAATGATTTGTATATGTTATTTGTGGATTTTGTCCACTAAAACTTATTTTTATAAACTTTAAGTTTAATGAACACAAATATATGATTGATATCAAAGTGAGGGGATAAAATGAATTTAGAAGAACATGCACAAGAGTGTAATAATGCCCTAAGCGATCTTATTGGTAAAGAAATACTTGATATAGAGTTCAAACCGATTGATACCAATTGTTGGAAACTTTATATAACCACCAGTACTGGTAAAATGGTTATGAGTTTCTGTAAGAACTGGTCATGTCCCGAAGTTGAAAATAGGAAATGATCAAGTATTTTGATTTATGGATGTATAATGGTGGATTTAAATTTTTAATATAGGAATATTATTTATAAGAATTTAAATTTGCATATACAATTGTTGCATATACAACCTTTATATAATATGGAATACTCTTAAAGTATTGAATAAAAATCCATTGAACTTTTACTAAATTAGATTAAAAGAAGATAATTGGTACTTATTTTATATTTGATTAGAGTATTTCTTTTTATAACCGAAATACTCACAGATTCAAAAATTTAAGTTTTATATATTCATAATTACTCGAGGGGTATTATAATTAATGCAGAAAGCTGAAAAATTACTTAAGATAGATAATTCTGAGATTTCACTCGGATTATTAGTGTCGATGATTCACAGAACTCGTATGATGTTTCTCAATGATAAAATGGGGGACATGGATATACTGCGGGACAATTTCCATTTATAACAGTTCTTTCCAAAGAAGAAGGTATTAGTCAAGAAGAACTGGCAGCTCATTTTCATATTGATAAAGGTACTGTTGCACGTGCATTAAGAAAACTAGAGGATAATGAATATCTTTTTAGAAAAGTTGATTCGTTAAATCGCAGAAAATATCTTATTTATCTAACTGAAAAGGGAAGAAAAGCAGTTCCCATCGTCATAAATATTGAAAAGGAATGGGAAAATTCAATGTGCTCCAGATTCTCTGAAGAAGATTACAAAAATCTATTCGATATTTTGAAGGGTCTTGCTGTAAACAGCCTGGAAAATGTACATAAAAATGGGAAGGGTACCGATGGATAACAACAATCAATCTTCAAATAGCAATATCAATGAACGAGTTTCAATGATAACAGGAGATCCTAAAAAGGCGATTCGAACCCTTTCAATGCCAATGATACTTTCAATGTTACTTATGATGGTGTATAATTTAGCAGATAGCATCTGGGTTGCTGGTCTTGGACCTAACTCACTTGCAGCATTAGGATTTGTAACCCCTCTATTTATGATGGTTATAGGATTAGGTAATGGTCTTGGAGCAGGAGCAAACTCATTAATATCACGTTGTATAGGTGCTAAAAATAAAAAAGGATCGGATAATGCAGCGATACATTCAATAATCCTCACATTATTGGTTTCGATAATATTAACTGCTGTTATCCTGATATTCCTTAAGGATTTGCTCTTGATAATGGGGGCAGGAGCCTCACTTAACCTTGCAGTACAATATGGACAAATTGTCTTTGGAGGATTAATATTCCTAATCTTTACAAGTGTTGCATCTGGCATATTAAGGGCAGAAGGAGATGTTAAGAGACCAATGTATGCCATGTTAGCCACAGCTATTCTTAACATCGTTCTTGATCCAATATTCATATACTACTTTGGATGGGGTGTTTCAGGAGCAGCAATAGCAACATTAATATCTGCATCAATTTCAGCGGGTTTAATTCTGTATTGGTTGATGTTTAAAAGGGATACATACGTATCACTATCAAGAAAAGATTTCAATGCCAGCTGGACAGTTATAAAAGATATTCTACTTGTCGGATTACCTGCTAGTGCCGAATTCTTTGTGATGTCCATATTAGGAATAGTTCTAAATATTATGCTGGTAATAACCGGTGGAACCGAAGCAGTTGCAGTTTATACTGCCGGATGGAGAGTTGTAATGATAGCCATGATACCGGCTATAGGAATAGGTACAGCTGCCATTACAGTAGCAGGAGCAGCTTATGGATCAAGGAGATACAAAAATATTTTAACGGCACTAAACTACTCTGTGAAATTGGCACTCGGGGTTGCATCTATTACTGCAGTTATTATCTATATCTTTGCATCAAATATTGCTTCGATATTTGCATATTCTGCTCAAAGTTCATTTATGGCCCCGTCCATAGCTGCATTTTTACAGGTGATGTGTCTTTTCATAATTATAGTTCCATTTGGAATTGTTGCAAGTTCAATATTCCAGGGTATGGGACGGGGAGTAACATCATTAATACTCACAATAATTAGGGAAGTTCTATTCATCTCGGTATTTGCATATTTCCTATCCTTTGTTCTAGGTATAGGACAACATGGGGTATGGTGGGGAATAGTAATAGGAGGGGCCTTTGGTTGTGGAATAGCATTTGTATGGGCGACAAGATTTATTAAAGGTCTTAAAAAAAGCTATTACAAACCATCTAAAATTAAAAACACATTAGCTCCAGGGAAATAAACAAAAAAATGAATATTAGAAAAAAATTTGGTTGGATTTATGGAAAATCCTAATTATTTTTGATTGGTGTGGTCTTGCGCGAGTCCTTCGTCTCCAACAAATACCCTCACCCTCCAACCCTCTGGTTTTTCAACAATTTCTCCCCTAAGGGGTATGAAATGTGAATCAATTAAAAGTCTTAAATATGTTACATGGTGGGCAGGTAGTTTTAGTGGACTTTTAATTTTACGATCTTCTGTACGCATTTCACAACACAACCTTTCATTTTTATCAACATAGAACAAGGCTTCCATACCAATACTCAAAGATTCTACCTCAAAACTCCTGAGATGCATCCCAGCATCAAAAGAGTATAATGCCTTTTCAGAACCTCTATCTCCTTTTCTAAAATCTTTATGAGCATCTGAGGATGAATCACCTTCACTGGATTTGGATGATACATACCACGCCCTTTCAATAACCTGTTCCACACTCATGTCCTTGGGGATGATTCCATTATTTTCATACTTTTTGATAAGATCAAAAACTTCTCTCCGGGTCACATCCTCTTCAGCGGCACTCACAGCTAGGCGTGTAAGTACTGGTCCGTAGCCGGCCACTCTAAAAGAAGCCCATATCTGATCCTCACGTTTATAACTACGACCTGCAACAACTGCATTCACTGCATCTGCATTCATATGTGCTATATTATTTAGCTTTGCACGAGAATATGTGTTTAAACGTTTGGTGAGATCTTTCATATTCCTTTCACCGGGAATATTACCATTTCTTATTTCCTCTTCCAGTATCCTAACCGTTGAGTCGGGTAGGAACCTGACAACATTTTCGGGAATTTCCATATTGTTTTCGAGTATTTCCCTTCTTATTTCCCTTCCGGATATTTTCTCTCCGACGGCCTTGTACTCAGGTATTATATGGAATTTAAGATTCTTTTTATATTTATTGTACAAAAATTCGTTAACAGCAAACCACCTGATAACGTTCCTGTTGGGTAAATTTCGCGGTATCCCACTAAATATTCCTTTTTTTGCAAAACGTGATGCATATTTCTTGATACTGTCGGTTGAAACATTTGCAGCATCAACGTAATCAACGACTCCGTCTTCAATCATCATTGCTATTCTTATGGGTACGGTATAGGCAAGGGTTAATCTGTGGTGGAGTCCTTCTATAGGTACAATTATATCTGCACCAGCTTCCAATGCCATTTTACTTCTGGCTTCATAACTTGCGAAGAAAGGTGCATGGTTGGCACTGAATCCTTTGTTAAGATAGATCACTACTTTGTCTTTCTTTTTATCAGCAATTTCACGGGCTTTATCAATGAGTTTTACATGTCCTAGATGTACCGGGTCAAAATCAGCGCTTATACCTATCATAATGTATCACTAATGATCGCTTTTTATAATGTTATTAACATATTATAATTAATTATTACTTTAAGATTTTAAATTGAATGATGATATAATAAAGAATGATCAATGTGTTAAAGATTTCCTAAGGATGAGATATTTACGACAATCCATAAAATATGCATATATCCTGAGAATCAAATCTTTTGCTAATTTTGTTGAAAAAACACCTACTATGTTAATTGAATAAGCAGAATTGGGAGATGATCTGAGGGTAAGACCGCGAAAGAGAAAATTAAATAAGTATTTTTTATATTATAAGAATTTGGTTAGAAAATAATAATTTTATTTTTATATCAAAAAATTTATTACTTTATAATTATATAATATATACTTCAATAGGATGTAATTAGTTGTAATAAAATAATAGGAGTGATATTATGGAAACTGCGCAATTGAGTGGAGGTACGATGTTGGTACTAGGGATCATTCTTGCTATCATCATCGTGTTGATTCCTGCATTTATCTATATATATGCTTGGATAGCAGCCATATTACTGATAATTGGTGGTATTGTTAGCTTAATGACAGGAGGATAAATCCATTTATACATTTAACCGATTTTTTTTTTTTATATTGAAGATCAATTTTATAATATTCCATTACAAATGAGATGATATTTTATATTTTTTAGATCTGATTAGGGTTTAAATAGAATGTATAAATGTTGTAATACATCTTATTACCTATTAATATATTTATTATGAACATTATAATATACACAAGGATTACAATGCTAAAAACCAACAATATCCAAATAGAAAAAATAAAACTTGCAGGAACAAATATCTCTGCAATATTGGAGGATCCAGAAGTCCAACCAGAAAAGTATTATTTTTTAAAAGATCGCTTAACTACATACAAATTTTACATAAATAGTGAATACTCCATTAAATCCGAAATAAACTATGATGAATCCTCAAAACTATTATCAATAGGAATTGATATAATAATTCCGGATCATTATATACCCGACGACACTAAGAAGGCTAATGAGATACTTATGGATCCTATAAATATGTTTCAAATATTTTATGATGCACAAAACAAAATTTACGATAGGAAACATCTTAAAAAATATTAATAGTTTCAATTGGGTATCGTAAAGTAAAATGTTGAACCTTTTCCGAGTTCGGATTCGACCCAGATTGCCCCTCCTAATTCTTGGATTATTTTTTGTGCAATTGCAAGATCAATTCCAGTTCCTTCATATTCATCATTCCTGTGAAGTCGTTGGAATATTGTGAAAATACGATTTTGATGTTCTGAGTCAATACCAATACCATTATCTTTTACTGAGAAAATGTATTGATTTTTTTCTTCCTTTGGGGATTTGTGTATTTGCGGTTTGTCGTGGCTTCGATATTTAATTGCATTACCAATGAGATTTTGGAATAATTGTACTAATAATTTGTTATTTCTATTAACAGTAGGTAGGGGGTCATCTGTAATAATTGCATTATTTTCATCTATTTGGACCTTTAAGTTAATTAAAGTCTTTTCCAATATATTTTCAAGTTTAATTAGGCTAAATTCTCTTTCTTCACTGCTGACTTTGGAATACGCTAAAAGATCTTTGATCATAGCATCTAAACGTTTAGCTCCATCAACTGCAAATCCTATAAATTCATTAGCATCTGTATCCAACTGATCCTTATATCGTCTCTCTAATAACTGTAAAAAACTGGTAATCATCCTTAAAGGCTCGCGTAAGTCATGGGATGCAACATAAGCAAAGTGTTCAAGGTCAGCGTTGGACTTTGCCTGCTCTTTTGTACGGACTACTACTTGCTTCTCAAGAGAATGTTGATATTCCTTCAATTTGTTTTCAGTATCTTTAAATCTAGTAATGTCATTGAATATAATGGCAACTTCTCTACTTTCCGGGCTACCGATCTTAAATGCATAAACATCATAACATCTATTCAACTCTTTTGCTTCGTTTTTAGATTCAGACCGATCTTTTTAGATCTTAGATGCATATCATATGACTTGGATTAAAATTTAGTCATTGTAGTGTACTGGATATTGATGTCAAGTACCATCAAAATGCAAGTTTATAGTTTGGATCACAAATTATGTGCCGTCCAACTACATAGGGATGATTTATTTTTGTTTGCATTTATGGGTTTTTAAAAATTTTTGTAATTCCACTGCAACCTGTTCTGGTTGGTTGCTTTCTATAGGTGCGGTATGCCCTAAGCCCCTAAATTCTACGCGTTTAGCACATTTTAACACATTATTTAATTTATCAAGACTATGTTTTAAAAAGGTAGGACTCTTACTGCCACCTAACAACAGGACTTGTGAAGATACTTCTTTAAAATCAATTATTGAATCCTTTGTTTCAATTATCAGCTGATAATCAAAATGGTGTGTGGGGATGAGGTCCATGATGGAAACATCATTCTCTTTGACGTTTATAGCATCTTCTTTTATGGTTCTGTTGAATAGGAATGTCAATAAAAAATGTGGAAAATACTTTAATGGCGAGGGCACTATCTCCAAACCTTCAATTACTGTTACAAAAGCTGAACCCCACTCGCCATTATCAATCTCCCTTTCAAAACGCTTCATAAACAAATCATGTTTTTCAATCACAGAATGGTCCAATGCTATGGGAGGTTCGTATAGGGCGATTTTCTTAATCGAAGGTATATATAGAGAGGCTTTAATAGCAATGAGTGCACCCGAACTCAAACCAAAAATGTAATTTGCTCCACTTTTCTTTAAAATTGCATCTAAATCTTCTATTTCTTTTTGTATGCAGTAATTATCTCCAAATGGTCCAGTTAAACCTCGACCTCTTCTATCTGGAATATATACTGTAAAATTGTCCGACAGTACAGTGGCAAGTGTCATGAAACTCTGGGATGAAGCCATACTTCCATGCAACAATACTAAACCCGGACCACTACCCATTTGTCTATATCCAATTGTAGTACCATCATGGGAAGTTACTGTGTGTATAGTATATACCAATGTATCAGCCATTTAATGCCTCCTCTTAATATTGTTCCTATAATTAAACTCAATGTTTGATGCGGGATGTCATAGATTAATTGAATTATTTGTTGTGAAATTTTTTTATATTATTTCCCTTTCCTTCAATGGTTCTGTTATTACAGCCCCTAACAGCAATCCCAATGAAATAGCCACTATGGTCATAGCAACAACTGTGGCATCAGATAGTGCTGCAAAATAGTGCTGATTTACAAATGTTGCTAAACTCATGAAACCCAAAGAACCCGGTACAAGTATCCAAAATGCAGGCATTATAGACACAAAACTTGGAGTTTTATGGTCTCTTCTTTCGATAATTGTTCCACTAATTGCCATTAATAACGATCCTGAAAATGCTCCAAAGAAACCGCCTACAAAGTGATTACCAAGTTGCTGGCCAAAGAATGCTATGTACAGTATCAAAATAACCCATGGCATGTCTTTATTTCTTATGGACATTAGGAGGTACATTCCAAATGCAAATGTTATAACTCCAAGATATGGAGCCCACCATCCTAAACCATTCATTGTGTTTGCAACAAACAAACTTTCGGGAGAAATGCCTGCGATCTGAATTCCCACAAGAACACCGAATAATATTAAAAACAATATTGCTGTTCCATATATTACTCTACTAGTCCCTGATATAATCTCACCATAGGCAAGTTCGAACATTCCGGTGGTTAAAGTGGCGCCGGGTAGGAAATAGGCCAAAGCAGGCAAAAGCATTGCAATTGATCCTGTTATTAACCCTATTTTAATACTGTAAAGGAACAATGAAGAAACAATTAATGCAGCAATTACTGGCAGTATGAGTAAAAATCTGGTTCTTCCCCTACTTAATACGAGTAATAATCCTATAATTGCACCAAGCACTCCGGATACTAAAAGTTGTTCGGGTGTAGGCTGTAGTAACAATCCAATACCCACCGAGAACAGTATGTATCCGATGAATATTCCAACAGCACCGAATTGATGTTTTTCTGAGAGTATTTTCCTTAAACATTTTTTACCATCTTTAGGAGAAATTTCACCTGCTTCTGCTTTATATATGAGCTGATATATCTCAGAAACTTGATTTAAAGGTAAAAATCCGGGTTTTTGATTAGCAGCATTTAAAGGTGCAGATTCGTGTTCCCCAATTTTTATCATTATCATAGTGGGAAATACTAATATTTCGGCCTTAGTTCCATAGGCAAAAGCAATTTTTTCAAGGATAGATGTAATGTCCACTACAGATATCCCTGAAGCTGTTAAAGCTTTTCCTAATTCTGTTAAAAAATCCATCAACCCATCTGTGGATGTTTCATTTTCTCTTGATACATTGTTTTCCATTGTGAAAACATTTGTAACCTAATGCATGAAACATTTTGGGGTACAATTATTTAAAAAAAAATAGTAGAAAAAAATGGGGATATATGATTTAAAAGGATATACCAACCTTATTTCTTACGTAACAGGTTAGTAGTGGATCTTGTAATATTTGAGAATACAATTTCAGATTTCCATTTTTCCTTACATTCACATTCAAGATCCTCTGGAATACTCTGATCAAGATTTGATTCAATTATCATACTCTTTAACTGTGAATTGCATTTTTTACAGTTGTATGGGCCTCTTCTACTTCCAAAACCTGCTGTATCCATTATGATTGGAATATCAACCGATCCTCTCACTCTTCTTATGATCTCCATTATGCTCCATATCCATGGGGGTTGATAAGAACCACCCCTCCAAAGTAATTCCATTAAAGTGTCTTTGTGTATTGTTGCCGGACAAAAAGATATTCTGCTTGCACCCACAGATTCAGCGTATTCTGCTGATTCCACAGCCTCTTCAACTGCATCCTTTTCAGAAGTTAAAATGGGTTTTACAAATATGTATGCCTTAGCACGAACATCACATTCTGTTTCTGTATCATTAATAGTTTTTACTGCCATCTCGAAATCTTCCCTTGAAAACCCCTTATTTATCTTATTTTCCCGGGTATTATCGTTTGAAGTTTCGAGTCCAATACCTATCTCGAATATTTTATTACCTAAAGCTTCACAACACTCTTTAAGAACCTCTTTAGTAATAAATTCTGGTCTAGATTCTACAACAACTTCTTCAACATTCTTTTCATCTTTAAGAATGTTTAAAATTTCATCCCTTGCAATTCGAGGTATTTCATCCGGATTTAAGAAACTGCCAGATGCAAATATTTTAACAACGGTTTTTTCAGTTATTTCATGTTTTTCAATTGCCTTTTTGAATATATCCACTAATAGATCGGGTTCTACCTTTTCAAGTGGCGAATCTGATACATAACTGCACATTGTGCAGCCTCCTGATCCTGAAATTGCCCATGCACAACCGGGTGTTGGTAGTACAATAAAAATTGCATTTCCTTTTCCAGAGTATAACAGATCTTTCCCGGACCAGCTCGGTGCAAGGTCTTGAGGGGGTCTTCTTTCCATTTTACTAAGGGCATCTTCTCTGATTTCTTGCATTAAATTTTGGATTTCCATTTTACAACACTTTTCCACTTATAAAAATAAATTACAAAATTAATATTCAGAATTATATGGGATATAAATTAAATTTTTCTTCTATTTTTAGAGAGTTTAAGATCTCCTCACATCTCAATATATAAACATTGATCTCATAATAACTAAACTTTTGTTAAACTGTAACTATGTTACAAGAGTTTTCAATATTATTTGCAAAATCCAAACATTAACAAGTAACATTTACTCGGGATATTCAAATAATAATGGATATGGCAAACAAGTATGGGACTTGCTGTAAATATTACTATGAACTATAAAGGACTTAATATACACTAATACAATAAAATTACAGTAAGAATTATAATGATATCATAATTAACAGAATAAATGATAAATATGGAATGAATCAGGACATATCTTAGCATTATTACAGATAAAACTTTATAATCAGCAAAAATTTTTGATACAAATTTAATAATGGTACTTAAGGAACAAAGAAAGATATATGAGAAAAAATGGTAAGGTATTGAATAGTAATGAATCAAGATTGGAATATATAACTATTGAGCTGTTTAATTCAATTCGAGGATGTTATAATAAAGGAAATAGTGAACTACAATCAACCATTCAATACGAATGTATGGATATTATTCTCGAATCATTAGAAAACGGATCCAATAAACAACAATTAAAGAATCTATTTGATAAGATAACACGTGATTGAATATTTTGTCTAAAATGTTGAATTAAATTAACTGGAAGAACATCTCCTATGGCATAATACCTATAATGTGAATTATTCGATTGATGTTTAGTGATAATGAATACTCACACTTATGAGGAATGTGGTTGTATCCCTAAAATTTTAGTATGCATCCTCTATGGATCAAACATTATAGATTAGTAATTATTTCTATTTTTTTAATCCTTTTACACTAAATAGGATCTAAACTATATATTTAAAAATTAAAATGAATGAAAAAATCATCCATCTAATTCCAACAAAACGAGGGTGAAAATATTGGAAAAAACCAAACGAGACGTAGATTTACCAAACATCACCAATCTACGTCAAAAACTTATAGTAATTGACAATTGTTAATATGATAACCTAATATAAGAATGTATTGGTTTATGCTACTCAAAGTTGTATTTTAAGATATATATGAGTTATAATGTTCTAATTACGGTTTGTTTTAATTACATTACCTATTATATTTTATTTTTAAAGTCTTTAAGTTTTTTTTTATAGTTGTTGTTTAATTGATAAACAGTCTATTACTCATTATAATCTCATCTGAACATTCATTATCCGTCCTGTTTAAACTTTGAGAATCCTAATTTGATGGTTTTTATGATACAACTAAGTTAAATCAATTATTATTAGCATATCATTGTAAACTACTAACAATAATTAATTTTTTCACGCCCCACTCTTCAATATATAAGTATTAAAGGCAGGCATACTGGAATAATAATGTGATGTCATGATTTTACATTTGTAGGATGTAAAAAATAATAGTTTATAAATTTTGATAGATAGGTGTATAATTTGGTAAATAAGATAACTATCAAAACGATTCTGAACAAAAGTAAAACACGTGATGATTGGTTTTTAGGTAATTATACTTTGAATCCATATGCTGGATGTTCAATGGCTTGTATATACTGTTATACACGTGGCAGTAAATACGGTGGCGAACATGGAGTTGATGTATCAGCTAAATCTAATGCAGTTCCAATACTAAAAAAGTCGTTGAAAAATAGTATAAGAAGAAATGAAAGAGGTATAATAATACTTGGATCCGCTGCGGATCCCTACCCTGCAGTTGAAAAAGAATTAACATTGACTCGAGAGATACTTGGAATAATTAAAAGATTTAAATTTCCCGTCCATATTCTTACAAAATCAGAATTGATTCTTAGGGATATGGATATTTTAAAAGGGATTAAGGAAATTGCAATTTTACCGGATGAACTGGTTGACAAACTGGATAATGGAGTTATCATATCATTTTCATTTTCAAGTTTAGATGAAAAATTAGCTAAAATTATTGAGCCAGGGGTCCCTAAGCCCATTGAACGCTTAGAAACCATGAAAAAGTTCAGTGATGCAGGTTTTAAGACAGGAATTATTAACATGCCTGTACTTCCTTTCTTATCAGATTCTGATGAAGAGGTTGAAACAATCATTAATTCTGCAAAGAAGTATGGGGCAGATTACATTTTGTATGGTGGATTAACATTGTATGGTGAGGCACCGGATGATTGTAAAACACTTTACTTCAATTTTTTAAAGGAAAATTATCCAAACCTTGTGAATGAATATAAAAAGCTGTTTAAAGGATCATCATCGCTTTCAAAAAGCTATCAAAGGGATTTGACCGTTAGATTTGGTGAAATATCCACTAGATATGGTATTAAAAATAGTTTACTCTAATTAAATGAAAAATATCAATAAATATTATCCATGATTATTTTAAATATTTTATTCGAACTTTTCAACTTTTTTTCCATTATTAGGCAAGATAGGATTAAAATTCATTTCATAGACTATTGGGAAAATTAATTTAAAAAAAAGAAAAAAAATGGAGAGTTTAGAAGTT
>PLTK01000122.1 GCA_003164415.1 Methanobacterium sp.
TTGTAACCTGATGCCCAACAAATTCCGTGTTTGCTGTTGTTCCAGCAACATTTCTTATCTGGAAGAAAAGTTTAATATACTGTTTACTGAAGTCTCCAGTGAGCTCACGAAGTGAAGATTCAACTGTTCTTCTAACCAGAAGTTCAGGGTCTCTTGCAGGTGTTGTACCTATTTCTGCATCTCCAAAATCTTTAGGAGTCATTATCGTGTACCATTCTTTTTCTTTCCAAGTATCTCTTACCCTTCTACGTCTTGCTTTAGCCATTCTATCACTCTTACCTATAAAAATTTGTAATTAAAATTCATATTTGGGATATTATACAAAAAATGATAATCAAGTTTTAGATTAAAATCATTTATTTTATAACTCTTATTCGTGTTTATAAATATTGTTGAGGATCCATTACCCGATCATGTAACAATTTTAAAAACAGTATTAGGATTGATATCTACACCGTGCTTATTGAATTTAACTTCATGGTATATAGTTTTTATCATCGGAGCAGATCCTTAATCAATATTAAAATTTTGTTGGAAGCTAAAAATAATAGTGATATTCTATAGGATCTAATTAAATATCTGATTAATTATTCTATTTATTAGTTAAATCTTCTATTAATCTTTTAATAAAAATTTCAGCATTTTTAAGGTCTTCTGAATTTGGTCTGCCCTTATTAATGCCTCCAATTAATTTTAATGGGCCCCAAACATCAAATGCTTTGCATGAGAATTTTCCTACGACTTCAAAACCGTGTTCTGAAAGTAGCTCTGCTATAGCTTCGATGTTTTTCGGATTTTCCTTACCACTGGTGGTGAATACGAATGCATTTCGTTTTTTTACATGGGGTAAACTATCTATAAATTTTATAAGTTCTTTGTTTGCTTTGCCGTAATAGATTCCAGAACCAAAGCCTATTAAATCGTAGTCAAAGATGTTGTAGCCATCCACTTTGTCGTATTTAATTAGGTCTGCTTCAATTGCTGTAGCCATTGTTTTTGCAATTTTCTCTGTGTTTCCACGGTGAACTGAGTTGTATGTTATTAATACTTTCATTTTTTAGGCACCTAATAATTATATTAAATTGATTGAGATTAATTTATAGTTGTATATATATTTATTTTACCTTTATCGATTCTAAAAGTTCAATGGTTTGTTCATAAATTTTTCATGCTCGACAAATCTGGTTAAAACCTCTTCTACTGGTCCTTCATCTTCAACAACCTTCTTGCCCATACTTTTTAGTCCGGGTTTAGCAGTCATTCCTATCTGTAAACATATAACTACATCGCAGTCATCAACCACTTTTAAAGATTTTCCCCATTGATGTTTTTCACCGGGAATTTTAAGAGATTCCCTTCTATCAATAAATTCTGTTTTTTCCCCATCAAATTCGTAGATAAGAAATTTCTGAGCCCTTCCAAAGTGTTGAGTAAATTGTTCGTCATCTGTAACAGAAACTGCTATTCTCATATTATCTCCCTCTTTCAGTATTTTTAATCCCTACATATACTGGTCTTTCACATTCTCCTCTTTTCCATATCTCAAATGTGAAATCTCCATATATATACGTTTTAAATCCTACTTTTTCCATTATCTTGTTGACTTTATCTATTTCAAAAACACCTAACTTGTGTTCGTCTATGTCAAAATCAAATTTATCATTATTTTTCACAAGAAAAACGAAATTAGCATTGAAAATTCCGTTTTCTAGTCTGGATTGGCATATCCTTGCGATTTTAAGTTCTTCTTCAACCACAGTGTCTACACTCACAATTCCTTCGATCCAATTGTCTGTGTTAAAGCTTAAATCATAGATTAAAATTCCACCATTTTTCATGTGGTTATAAAAATTTGTTAGGGTACGTTCAAGTTCTTTATAACTGATGTTGTAATGGATCGCTGAAAATATACAGATGATAACATCGTACTTAGATCTAATTTCCAGTTGTTTCATGTCTCCATGGATAAAATTTGCTTCTGGAACCTTTTCACGTGCTATCTTAAGCATATTTTCATTTATATCTACACCTGTGATATTGAAGTTATTTTTAAGAATCATAGTGTGTGATCCTGTTCCACAGGCTACATCCAATAGTTCAACTCCGGAACTAATTTTATGTTCATTTACAGCCCAATTTATGAATTCAGATTCTCCTTCATAATCGACATGTGCATATATTTTGTCGTAATATGCAGCGTACTTTTCATAAAGCTGTCCATTTGCCATGATTTTACCGTTTATAAATTTTTATTGGTACATTTCAAATAAAATATATCTACACTATTTTGGTGATGAGTTTAGCAACGTTTTTTCCGAAATTTCTTATGGTTTGCATGCCCTCTTCATCTTTGACTGCATCTCCCTTTTCTCTTCCAAATACCATATTCCAATAGGTT
This sequence comes from Methanobacterium sp., assembly GCA_003164415.1. Lineage (GTDB taxonomy): Archaea > Methanobacteriota > Methanobacteria > Methanobacteriales > Methanobacteriaceae > Methanobacterium_B. Next base: position 2,399 of record PLTK01000122.1, read on the forward strand.
GAACCGGGCACTATCATTTCATTTATTAAGTAAAACATAAGAAGTTCTTGGATTGTAGATGTTTGTCCCCCACGCCTTGCAACAGCAATTGGTCCGCCAACTTTCCATGAAAGGAATCTGTCAGTGTTCATTGAAACATATCCAATTCTTTGTAGAGCAGCCATTAAATCCCCCCTTGCTGTTCCAAAGTATACGGGAGTTCCCACTATGAAACCTTTAGAATCTCTTATTTTATCTATTATTTCGTTTAATCCATCGTCTATCTTACATTTCTTGATTTTTGCACATTTACCACATGCATGACAAGATTCAATATTTTTATTTCGTAAATAAATGATCTCAGTTTTCAATCCATGTTTTGCTATTGTCTCAGCACATTTTGAAAGTACCTGAGCAGTGTTACCATTTTTACGTGGACTTGCACATATAAAAAGAACTTTTTCCATTGGAATGACCTCACTAAATCTAGCTTCCCATTTACTTTTTTTAATATTATTATTAATAATTAAAGTTACGTCTACAAAATTAATAAACCTTAGTTCTTTACATTAGGATTCTTAATATTTGTTTATACATCTCTATCTAAAAAAAATGGGGATATTTAACATGAATTGATGTATTAATAACTGATTATAACAAATATGAAAATTAAACTAGTTTAATAGGTAAATAATTCAAAATAATCAATTTATTTTAAAAAAAGAAAAATATTTAATTAATAAAAATTTATGGTGTTAATGGTGCAGCCCCTCCAGCTGTGACTGCTGAGAAGTAGATTGTGTTATTGTAAGTTCCAGCCGCAGTTCCTACCGGTACAGTTAATTGGAGATTTATAGGTAAAACCTAGCTTCCATCTTTAGGTGCTTTTGCCCCGCTGCTAACTGTTTTGACATACGATGTTGTGAATGGAGTTAAAGCCTTTGTAACATTGTTAAAGTATTCGAAATGTAGTAGAGTTATATTATGTACTCAACTTTGATTCAAGTCCGCATTTGCCTTTGTGTATACATCTATTGGAATGTTAAAAATAGTATATAATTGTAATCCCGTAGCTCCACCATTAAATGAGTTAGTATCTCCATCTGCCATTAAACTACATATGAACTTAATTGTCAAGAGAAAGTATTTAAGTTTGAAAAATTTCTTATGTCTGATAAAAGTTGAAAATAGAATAAAAAGGAAAGTATTAATATTTTTCTTTACTTATTTTTCCTTTCTATATTAATGGTTATGGAGATGACACTTCCTTCTTTTTCAATATATAAATTAACAGTATTAGAAGTGCAAGTATTATTAGCCACAATGGAAATACGAAAATCTCGTTGTGGGTTGTTAGGGTATTATTTTGATTGTCACGTCCATAATGGATGGTGGTATCTGCACTGTACATTCCAAAGTCAAGAATTCCAGGTGTCCACTGGGTCATGAGATAATAATTATCACCAGGATAAACCCCACCGGTCATGTTGACATGTTCCTCGTTGAACCATCCCTTAAGATCCACCTCTCACAGTCATGTTGGCATAGACAGTTCCATCATTCTGTACTTCATAAACAAATTTTCCCTGCATCAAACCCAAAAGAGCAGTAGTAACTGTTTTATTCACTAAAACAAGCGAGTTTACTATTTTCCCAGGTAATCCCACAACTAATGGTACCACTACTTGAGGTACCTGCTGAACCTGTAAGGTAAGACCATTACCGGTATTTGCTTGTTTTGGAGTGTATCCACTGATAACAATGGCACCTAAAGCATCTGAATAATTTATATTTTTTGGAGCATTGATTGTGAATGATACCTGTTCATTTTGATGTGATGCGAGCGTGAAATTAGTGGGATTAACTGTTATTCACTGGGCAATACCTGTATTTGAAAATTCTAAATTAGTATTATCCATTAAAAGTCTTGCTTTACTAACAATAACATTGAGAGATTGATTACCCGTATTTTCAACAATAACTTGACCATTATAAGTGTTTGTACCACTGAATTTTATTTGAAAGCCTCCAGGTGAAACTAAAATACCTGCGGCAAAGGTTGAACCAATAAAAAGTAGTGAAATTAATAACACAGTAATAAAAATACTTAAATGTTTTGGAAATCTGCTAATACTCATTTTTTTTAACCTTTGTATAAATTGTAATGATCTATCCAAGCTTGATAAAGAAGTATGTGGAATAAATACATTTGTATAAATTTGTATAACTGAACTAAAAAAATAAAAAAAGGTAAAATAAATTGTTTATGGTGATGTTGGTGCTGTACCACCAGTTGAAACTGCACTGTCGTAAATTGTGGTGCTATATGATGCTGGGTCGGTTCCAAATGGTACTGTGATTAATAGGTTGTTACTTGATGTAATTACACCGGATTTTGGAGCTTTAGCCAGGTTAGTGATAACTTTCTGGTAGCTAGTAGTAAAAATAGTATTAGTAAGAGTTGCATTTTGGAATTGGAAATCAGTAAGAGCTAACGGACTACTAATTCCACCTGTCCATGCTAATGCTTTAGTATAAATATCAATTGCTACGTTTGAAGTGGAACTTATAGTATCCCCTTGGGTATAAGTTGACCCATCAGCTGCAACTGCTCCAAATGTTATTGTTGCAGGTGCTGTGATACTTACTGTTGGGCTTACAGTTACAGTTACTGTTTGAGTGGCGCTAGTAGAGCTTGCAGCATAAGATGCAGGTGCTATTCCTAATAGGAGTATAGAGTTGTAATCTATTACTGTAAGGAACAAACAGAAAATCACTCCATAAAAATACTTAGAATATAATACGGTATAAAGAATTAGGGCACTTACAGTTCATCCCTGTGGATCCCATTGTTCTCTAACATATGATTAATCATTCAAAAGCACATTAGGACATTTTTTAGCTTCGTTTATAAAGTAATTAAAAAAATACTTGTAAATAATCATATAAAACTAAAGAATATTCAATATTCTATTTTTGGAATGGTGAAATAGAATGTTGAACCTTTTCCGAGTTCTGATTCTGCCCATATCCGTCCACCGTGGAGGTGTACAATTTTTTGTGCAATTGCAAGTCCAATTCCAGTTCCTTCATATTCTTCGTTTCCGTGTAAGCGTTGGAATATTGTGAAAATACGATTTAAGTGTTCGGAGTCAATTCCAATACCATTATCCTTAACTGATAATAGGAAGTGGTCCTTTTGTTTGATGGCAGATATATGTATTTGAGGAGTTTCTTGGCTTCGATATTTAATTGCATTGCCAATAAGGTTTTGGAACAAATAAACTAATAACTTCTCATCCCCCATAATATTAGGTAATGGATCATAAGTGATAGTTACATTATTTTCTTCCGTTTGCACTACTAAGTTTATTAATGTCTCCTCTAAAACTTTATCGAGTTTGACAGGGTTAAATTCTCTTTCTTTTTTCATTACTTGAGAATATTCAAGAAGGTCTTTGATCATGTTGTTCAAACGTTTTGCTCCATCCACGGCAAATCCAATGAACTCATTAGCGTTTTGATCTAACTGATCTTTATATCTTTTTTCAAGTAATTGTAGAAAACTTGTAATCATTCGTAATGGTTCACGTAAGTCATGAGATGCTACATGTGCAAAATGTTCGAGTTCTTGATTAGAACGGGATAACTCATCCATTGTTTTTTTAAGTTTTTCATCACTAAGTTTACGTTCTGTGATATCTATGAAAGAAGATACAGATCCTCTTGGTTTTCCATTTTCATCGAGAAGTGGTGTAGCATTTCCTAACATTTGCCTTTGAGAACCATCAGGATATACAAAACTGAATTCAAAATTATTTATTTCTTCCCCACGCGCAGACATTTGAATAGGCATCTCTTCAGGTTTCAAGTCTGTGCCATCCTTAAACATTTTAAAAGTATCCGGCTGATCTTCCTCTGGTGCTGACTTTGAAATTTCAGAACCAAGTGGAAGATTTAACCAATCATAAGCAAGCTTATTACCTGAAATATGGATGGCTTTTGGATCATTTGCAATCCAAACAGCAGCTGGAACTGCATCTAAAACTTTTTCTAAATTTTCTAAATTAGTTAAGGCATTTACTTCGCTCTCACGCAATGCTTTTTCTGTGTTTTTACGTTTACTGATATCGCGGATGAAAAGAGAAAAACCATTTTTCCAGGGATATGCTCTAAATTCAGACCATATATCCCCAATCACAGCTTTTGTGGTCCAAGTGCGGGGAATTTTATCCTTCATTGTCTTTTTACATTGCTTGTATGGAATGGAATTAACAAAATTGGGAAGTACATTACATATTACTTCTCCAAGCATTTCTTCTCTTGAAAGGTTTGCAAATTTTTCGGCTGCAGCATTTACATACACATATCGCCATTTGGAGTCTAAAATTAAAAAGGCATCGGTAAAATTATCAAGAACCTCATCGAACCTTGCCTCACTGGTCAGTAATGCATCTTCGACTTTAGATTTTGCAGTACTTAATCTAAGTGTTATTATCCCATAAGAAATATCATCCGCTAAATCTGCTAATAATTTAATTTCATCATCTGAAAAAGGATCTGGTTCACTAGAGTAAATAGTCACCGCTCCAAATGACTTATCTTTATTCATTAAAGGAAGAGCCAAAATTGAAGCATAGCCTCTTTTTAACGCTTCTTCTCTCCATGGCTCAAAATTTGGATCAATTTGCATATTTTTACAAGAACAAATTTTACCATCATGAATAGCTGTACCTGTGGGTTCTCGACTATGTTTATTACCTGCCCAAGTGATATCCAGTGTTTTTATATAACCTTGATCAAACCCAGAATAAGCCACTGGAATTACTTTTTTATTTTCTTCATCTTCAGCTAAGCCTACCCATACCATTGCATGACCACAGTCTTCTATGATAATTTTACATACTTCTTCTAAATATTCAATTTCATCTTGGGCATATCTCATGGCCCGATTGCTATTACTAAGTGTTTGAAGTGTCTTATTAAGTCTTTTAAGTTCTATTTCCGTGTTTTGCCCTTCTGTTTTCACATAACCCACCCGTGGAGACTATCAAACAACACCCTAATCTAATATCAAATTTTAGCAATTTATCAAACCATTTTAAAGATGATAGAATCATCTTCTAAAAATTATAAAATTTAACATAAGTTATTCCAATATACTAATTTATTATTTATTTTTGTTAGTACTTGTTTATAATATTTTTATATTTTATGAGTTTGTTCAAGTTAATGTGTATTGGGACTGTAAAAATTTCAATAAAGTTAATACTTAATTATATAAAAAGTATGTCAAATCATTGTAATGAAAAAGTAACTAATGGGTATAAATAGTCAAATAATGTAAACTATTGACTTTGAAATAGAATTTTGCCTGCAATAGTATTCAGGAATATCTGCACCTTTAACTGTAAGACTCTAGTTTGTATTAATTATATGTACATACAGATAACTCTCAATAGCTTTTTCAATAAAAATAGTTTCATACTAAATATTTTAACTTTTTTTATAAAAATATCTTTGTTTACACAATAAGAAGACAATGTTGTAAAAAAACAAAATAAATTTTGTATTAAACGTTTCAAATATTATTTTTCCTTCTAATGTTCTATATTGAAATTATCGTACAGAACTTTGAAATTTTTAATATATAATTAGTTACTATATATAATCCCAATTCAATAATATATACAAATTAGTTGCTTAAAATTAAATGAAAATTCTATTAAAAACTTAAATAAGTTATAATTTATTTACAAGTAGTTTATGAATATAATTATACGAATTTAGAATGTATAATTATCCTGAAAATTTTATGAAATGATGGATTATCTCTACAAAAGTATATGAAAATTTAATGTGGTATTATATATGAATAGCATAAAATTTTCAGATTTTTATTAAGATATTATAATATTAAAGTTGAAAAGTGAATTTAATACATTTAAAAATAATATAATTTAGATCACAATGTTTTGGGGGTGTATGATTCATTATCACAGCCGTTTATTCCGGTTCGTTTTTCTTTTACTTGGATTTCACCCATCTTTTCAAGTACAGCCTTTGCATCGACTTTGGTATTGATACATCCATCCTTTAATAGTGGAACTCCTTGACATGAAAATTTTGATAGTTTCATCATAGATAAATTAAGATCTTGGTAACAAGCTACTCCAAGAACAGCTTTGAAATCATTTTTTTCAAGAATTTTCTTTAAAAATGTTGATCCTGGTATGATAAACACTTTAAATCCCATATTTTCTCCTTTAGTTTTAAGAACACCTATAACACATCTGTTACAATCTGTGCATACAAGTCCTGAAGATTCGAGTTTGGCTTCACAGTCGGTATGTCTTAAACAGTGAGGTAGAACCAGTATTTTATCTTGGGGTTCAAGTTTTTTGAAGTATTTTTCGTTTACACTGTTTCTTACTTCTACACCTATCTGATCAACTATTTTAGCATCTACCCCAACATTCTCGGAAAACTTTTTGAAGAGTCCATAGAACATGTCTATGGTAAAAAGCAAAAGTCTTGGAAAAACAAGTTTATCTTCCTTAAGTAAAAGTTTTCCCAGTATCAAAGTCACGGAAAGTAGTGCGAGTATTACTAAAACAATAACAAACACTATTTGTCCAAATATTTGATAAAATTCATAAAAAATCATATTATACATTTAGTGTTTACTACTATATTAAATTATTTAGTTGAATAAATTCGTGATATTAATGGTTATTATTAGTGGTTTTAACAGATTTTGAGGGTGTTATTGATTTATTTTTTCAATTTTATAATCTTTAATAAGTCCTTCTATTTCAACACCATCGGGAACGGCCGTGATATTCAAACCAGAGAGATCTTCACATGTACATAGAATATCTTGTTCGGGATGTGTTCCTGCCTGCACATTACAGTCTAATCTTATACGATCTCCACATGCAACAACCATTTTTAGCCTTTTTGAAGTTGGATGATCTTTAGGTAGAACTATGATTGGTGATGAAAATTCTTTAATAAGATAAATCATGGATTTTATTCCGATTTCTTCCTTTAGTCCAGCATTAAAGGTAGAAACAGCTATTAAATCATCCTTCCCGAGGAAAAGAACAATCTCTTCTTTTTCAGGTGTTCCTATGAATATTTGCTTGTCGCGACCTGTCTTTGATAGGCCCAATTCCCCGGAACTTCCAATTAAAAATAAAATTTCATTTGGACTTAATCCAATTCTTTGACGTTGTCGGACTGACATGATGGGCATACAACTCTCTTTCCAATGCCTTTAAATTCGTTTCCACAGTCCAAACATTTATAACGCTTGGTTTTAAGCTTTTTCATCTTAATATCGGCCATTGGCCCTCCAACTGTGCACATATATTATCACCAAAATTTATCTATGTTTTGTGTATTATTTATTAGTTGTTATTTAAAAAATCATATATAAAAAAAACATTATATGAATGGCATATCTTTTGATAAATCTCATTCTTGACTAACTATTTATCCTCTACATTTTATATAAACAATAAAATATATTGATCGTTAAAACAAATCAAGAGAACACACTTCTAATAAAAGGTGAGACTATTGAAAAATCTTATTTTTCCATTTACAGCAATTGTGGGTCAAGATGACGTTAAAAAATCTCTAATATTAAATGCTATAAATCCTAGTATTGGTGGCGTTTTAATTAAGGGAGATAAAGGAACAGGAAAAACAACAGCAGTCAGAGCTTTAGCAGATCTTTTGCCTCCAATAAAAGTTATTAAGGGCTGTGCTTTTAACTGCGACCCTGATGACAAAGATTCACTCTGTGATTCTTGCAAATCAGAAGGATATGAAGTTGAGATTAAAAACATGCGTGTAGTTGAACTGCCATTAGGTTCAACAGAAGATAGAGTAGTTGGATCAATTAATATAGAAAAAGCCTTAAAAGAAGGTATAAAATCTTTAGAACCGGGAATACTGGCTGATGCTAATAGGAACATTCTTTATGTTGATGAAATTAACCTTTTAGATGACAACCTAGTTGATGTGTTATTGGATGCTGCTGCATATGGTGTTAACATTGTTGAAAGGGAAGGAATTTCTGTTGCACATCCATCCAACTTCATGTTGGTGGGTACCATGAACCCTGCAGAAGGTGAGCTAAGACCTCAACTTTCAGATCGTATTGGCCTCCACATATCTGTTCATAGTATCATGAATTTGGAAGAAAGGGTCCAAATAATGGAAAGGCGTGAAGAATTCGAAAAGGATCCATCTGCTTTCCAAGAAAAGTTCAAGAAGGACCAAGGCATGATATTGGAGAGTATTGTTACAGCAAGGGAAATGCTCAAGAAAGTGTATGTTTCCAGAGATATTATGGGAATAATAGCTTATGTTTGCATGGAAGTGGGAGTTGACGGGCACAGGGCAGATATAGCAATTTTAAAGACTTCAAAAACAATTGCAGCCTATCAAAAAATGGACAAAGTAAACACTGATCACGTTGAAGAAGCAGCTCAACTTGTACTGGGTGAGAGGTTCCATAAATCCTCTCAAAATAAGAATAAGATCAATCAGATGGTTCAAAAAGCTAAGGAAGATATTTCTAAGAAAAAAAAGGAACAAGAAGAAAGTCAAAATTCTGATAAAAAAGAACCTCAAAGCGGTAATGAGCAAAGTCCTGAAGGAACCAAACAACCCGAAGATCATAATGAAAAGGGAGAAAATAATCCGCCTAAACAAGAAGAAAGTGAGGAACCAGGAAAATCAAATAAACAGGAAAGTAAGACCGTACAAAATCCGGGGGATCACACAGCTGAATCTTTAGATGATAATAATTCAGATATTAATGAGAAGGGTAAAAAACTTAAGAGTCTTGAGAAGGAAGAGGGTACAGATTCTTGTGATCAAGGTCTTGATATAAAAAAATTGCTTAAAATTAAGGGGAAAAAAAAGAAGAAACTATACGGTAAACGGGTAGATTCAACTACTCAAAAGGGTAAATATGTCAAAAGTAGGCTTTCAAAGGACTTAAAAAATGATATTGCCATTGATGCAACTTTAAGGGCTGCTGCTATGAGTTCTGATGGTATTATCAAGGTCAAAAGTGAAGATCTTAGGCATAAAGTTCGAAAACATGGTGCAAAAGCTTCTTTAGCTCTTGTTGTGGATATAAGTGGATCTATGTACTCCGAAAAAAAAGCTGAAAGGATAAAGGATATTCTAATAAATGTCATGGAGGATGCGGGCCGAAAAGGCGATAAAATAAGTGTTATTGGTTTTAAGGGTAAAAAAGCTGCAGTTATAATTCCAACAACCAAAAGGGCAACTTCGTTTAGGGAACAGATTGATAACATAACAATTGGCGGCACAACCCCACTAGCATCAGGAATGAAAAAGGGATTTGAGATTCTTAAAAAGGAAAAATTCAAGCAAGAATATGTGCCTATGATGTTGATACTCACAGATGGCATGCCGAATGTTGCTGTTGATGAAAATCCTAGGAAAGATGCATTGAAAATTGCAGGTGAACTGAAAGACAATGAAATACAAACCATTGTTGTGAACTTTGAACTTGCAGTTAAATATGGTAGGGATATGAATATGGAACTTGCTGTGGCCTCTGGCGGACGTTACTACGATCTTGAAGACATAACAAATCCCGGGTGTGCAGTATCAATGATATTAGAAGATGAACGTAATGATTCATAGCCAAATAAATTAAATTCAATAAAATTTGGGATAGTTGTTTTAAAAAAAATTTAAATCATGCTGATATTGCAATGATTTTTATAGTGGAAAGTTTAAGGTAGAGATGTATAATCATGAATGTAACAGTGTACCATGCAGAACAGTGCGACCCAAAGAAATGCACAACAGTGAAACTTCAAAAGCAAGGCAAGATTAGGGTAGTTACTAAACTAAACATGCTGCCTAGAGGGGCGCTTGTTCTAGATCCCTTTACAGTAAAGTCAGCTTCACCAGAGGACAGAGAAATCGTTGAAAAAAATGGTATTGTAGGTCTTGATTGTTCATGGAATAGGATACAGAAATCGAGCACAATGTTTAAAGGAAAAAAGTACCATAGAACTCTTCCTTTCCTTGTTGCATCCAATCCAACCAACTATGGAAAACCATGCAAACTCTCTACTGCAGAGGCTATTGCAGCAACTTTTTATATAGTGGGGCTTAAAGATAATGCTGTTGAAATAATGTCCCAGTTCAAGTGGGGACCTCATTTTCTAAAACTCAACTATGAGTTATTAGAGGCATATTCATGCGCTAAAACAAGTGCAGAAGTTGTTAAGATTCAAAATGAATTTATAGGAGGCTAAAAATGGCTAGATTTGAAGAAGCAGAGAATAGACTGTTCAAGATTAAAATTTGCCTTAAATGTAATGCAAGAAACCCTCCAACCGCTAAAACCTGTAGGAAATGCGGTTACAAGGGATTAAGATACAAGGCAAAGGAATCGAGAGGTTAAATAGTTCATATATGATTTAACAGGAGGTTATACTCCTTCATGTTAAATTTATGAACTTAATTTTATTATTTCGGTAATAATATAAATATTGATTTTGATATATTTTTTTGTAATATTTTTATATAACTTTAATTTAAATGCGAGTGATTTAGATGAATGTTGAGAATTATATTAGAGAATCACTGAAGGATCATAAGATACATCTTACACTTCTAGACCCTGAAGAACAAAGCCCTGAAGATGCAGTTAAAATTGCAGTAGAGGCAGTTTCTGGAGGGACCGATGGAATAATGTTAGGAGGATCTACATCAGATTCAACAGAGCTTGATGCAACGGCAAAAGCACTCAAAGAAAATGTTGATGTGCCTATAATACTGTTTCCTGGAAATATAAGTGGTGTTAGTAAATATGCTGATGCCATATTTTTTATGAGCCTTTTAAACTCCAGCAATCCCTATTGGATAACAGGTGCACAAGCACTGGGAGCTCCAACCATTAAAAAAATGGGAATTGAAACAATATCCATGGGATATCTGGTTGTTGAACCCGGCGGTACCGTTGGTTGGGTTGGTGATGCAAAGCTAATCCCGAGGATCAAACCAGATCTGGCAGCAGCATATGCAATGGCATCTGAGTTCATGGGCATGAAACTAATTTATTTAGAGGCAGGATCGGGTGCTGATCAGCACATTCCAGAAGATATGATTCAAATGGTGAAAAAAGCCACTGACACCATAGTAATTGTGGGTGGAGGAATCAGAACAGGTGAAGATGCAGCAAAAGTTTCTTTAGCCGGTGCTGATATCATAGTAACTGGAACAGTTGTTGAAAATACTTCGAATATAAAAGCCAAAATAAAGGAATTAGTTGATGGTGCAAGATCTAAAGCTTAATCCATAAAAAAAGACATTTATCTTAATTATTGGGATATTCCTATTTTTATCCTTTTTAAATATCATCAACTCTTCGTTTTGTTTATAAAATCATATTCTGCTTGTTTCTATTTTAAAACATTAAATTTTAGTCATGCTATAATTAGAAGAGTACATCACGCTGTTATAACTAAAAAATATATTGATGTTGCCACACATTATGATTAGAGGTGAAATCATGAGTAGTTGTGATGTAAATGGATATAAAGATTTATCACTGAAGATAAAGAGTAAGTTAGGATTAGAAAAGTCTCCCGTAGCAATTAAACTTGTTTTGAAAGAAGAAGATATTCCTGAAGGGATTTCTAAGATCGAGAAGAATGTAAGGCACTGTGAAATGGTTCAGATGGCAGCACAAGGCTCAACATTTTATGCAACTGCAAAAGAACAATCATGTAAAGGTGGAGCCGGAGCAATAGGACTCATTGAACCGCCTGAAAAAGTAAGATCCGGTGAAATGTACTATTCCCTTGGAAGATTTTCAAGTTTAGGTTCTGCCAAAAGAACTGTTGATGCAATCCCGAAAATTGATCCTATCATGAAAGCGATAATTTACGCTCCATTAGAAACAGCACCATATGATCCAGATGTTGTTGTTGTAATTTGTAACCCTAAACAAGCTATGCAGTTAGCTCAAGCAATGGTCTATACTTTAGGTGGTCGTTTTGAGGCAGATTTTGCTGGAATTCAATCTATCTGTGGAGATGCTGTTGCAGGTCCATATACAACCAAAAGACCTAACATAACATTAGGATGTAATGGTTCAAGGAAATTTGCCGATATTAAATCCGACGATGTTATAGTAGGGATGAACGGTGAGAATATAGGATGTGTTGTAAACGCTCTGGAAGCACTTTAATGTACTAGTATTTCAACACAATTCCCTTCCTTTTTAATTATAATCAAACACTTCTATTTCAACAAACTTCAATGTTGGAAACATTTTTTATTAGAAAATTTTTACATCAATGAACAACAAAATAATAGTAAATAAACCTTGAGGTGAAAGTTAATGTCTGAAGAAAAACAGGTTTTTGAAGTACTTGATGAGATTAAAAGTTTAGGAGAAATCATCACCCGTTGCATAGAAAAGGGAGAGATGGATAACAAATTGGTTGCAAACTGGACATTTGACACTCTTCAATTGGTGGGAAAAATGGGGAGATTGGTTGAAGAAGTTGAAGAAAGGCTGGATCTCTTGGAAGAAGAAGTAGAAAAG